>JALNVT010000023.1 GCA_023231265.1 Sphaerochaetaceae bacterium | reverse complement strand
TCGATTATAACCGTCACAGAGCTCAACCGTTTTATAGAATACATCATTTCCAATTCCAACAATCTCACTGTCTGTCTTGAAGATTGCTTGCACAAATGTTTTGAATGATTTTATTATCTTATGTGATGCTTCAGATGATCCAACAACTCCGAATTTAATACGTCCATTGATTGGAAAGTTACCATTTGATTGAAGTCTAAGTGGAGGAAGATCACAATTTAGAAGATTGGATGGATACAGTGCTTCATCTACAAAGCACGTGTTGAACTCCTTCAAACTGGAGATTCTCTCATCAATGTTCTTAATACCATGGAATTTTATCTCTTTCATGATCTCAAAGTAACTTGCATTGTTCTTCAGCATCCAGAGTTTCTTTCTTTCAACAGAATAAGGTAGCAATGATAGAAGTATTTTATTTTCTCTTTTCATATACTACATTTACTCAAAACTCAGTAAATTGCATTATTTTAAAACAGCTAAATTAAAAGTTAAGAGTCACGGAGAAAAAAAACTCTCATCTGTCTGCATGAATTCCATGCATATAGATGAGGAGTTTTGATGACTTCATGCTGTCTGATCTCAACAATTAGAAAGTTAGATCATATACAACTTTAAGCAGAAGAAGCGCAAGTACAATCAACATGATAGGTTTGACAATATCAACACCTTTCTTTATAGCAAGACCAGAGCCAACATAACTACCAGCAATCTGTGCGGCTGCACATGGAACTGCTATTGCATAGTTGATGTTACCAAAATATATGAATGTAGATAATGCAGCAATATTGCTTGCAAGGTTTATAATTTTAGTGTTTCCACAGGCTTTTGTGATATCCATATTGAGTAAGGCTGTGAAGAAGAATGTAAGGAACATTCCAGTACCAGGACCAAAGAATCCATCATAGCCACCAACAACGAATGATATAAGAGCACAGATAGCATAAACTTTTGCACTCTCTTCAACTTCACCACCATGACCAAAATCTTTTTTAAGAGCGGTAAAAACGGCAAGTATTGGAACAACAATGATTAGCATGTATTTGATGAAAACATCACTAGTTAAAAGAACAAGACGTGCACCTATTGAAGATCCTATCAAAGCAGATATTGCAGCGAATATACAGATTTTAAAATTCACCTGACCTGCCTTGATGTATCGGGTTGCAGCAACGGTTGTTCCACTGCATGCCGCAAATTTATTTGTGCCCAAAGCAACATGAGATGGTATCCCAAATGCCATATACGAAGTCAGAGATATCAATCCACCACCACCAGCTATTGAATCAACAAATCCTGCAAGAAAGATGAGAGGAAGTAAAAATATTAAGAGATGCATTTCCATCAGTTTTTATCCTTATTTAGTAAACTTTTATGGTATTTAATATAGCTTTCTTTGAGATATTTGTCCGCAATTTTGGTATAAATTTGTGTAGTTTTGATATCAGAATGTCCAAGAAGTTCCTGAACCACTCTTATATCGGCTCCACCTTCAAGAAGATGTGTAGCAAAACAGTGTCTGAAGGTGTGAAGATGAATTATAACTCCACATCTATAGCAGTAATCTTCAAGTCTTTTTGAGATGGCTTGACGGGTGAGTCTCTTACCTCTTCTTCCCAAAAAAAGTGCTTGATTTTTATCATGTAGGAGAGATTTTCGAGATTCTCTGTAGTATCTATCAAGCTTCACTCGTGCTACATCTCCAATTGGAACAGATCTCATCTTGTTTCTTTTACCTGTAACAATCAAGAACTGGTCTTGATCATTGTTTATATCAAGATTGACAACCTCACTGGCTCTAAGACCACAGCTGTACATGAGCTCATACAGTGCGGCATCTCTGATTGAGAGAACATCATCACCATCCATTGTATCTAAGAGAGCCTGGATCTCTTCTTTTGTGACAACAAGAGGTATCTTATAATCTATTTTTATGGAATCCAAAAGATCCAGTGGATTATCTTGTCTGACATCTGTAATTATCAAGTATCCAACAAAGGAGTTTATTGCACTCAGATCTCTGGCACTTGTTCTGGAGGAGAGCTCTCTCTCCTCTGTGTTCACACTCAAGTAATTCTCAACATTTTTTAAATTGAATGAATTCAATGGAATCTCAGACATCTCAAGATAATTCAAAAATAAAGTGACTTCGTGTATATAAACCAAGACGGTCGCTTTCTGCAACCGTCTTTCAAATAATAAATAGTTTCTATAAGAATCCAAAATCTTAGAGAAATAGGAATTCATTATTTTTTGTCTCCTCGCTTTTGGTAACGAAGAACAGCTGGAATGTTGTAATCATCAGGCTCTCCACCATTGGCACTTGTTCCAATTCTCTGCTGTAAATCCTGCCATCTATTGACGGTAATTGCAGCCATATCAGAAGAAGCTTCTTTCTTCTCTTCAACAACCTCAGGAGCCTCATCAGCTTTCTTTTTCTCAGGATTTATTGGAGCTGTGAACAATCTCTCACCCACATTATCAGTTACCTTTTCAAAGCCTGTTGCAACAACTGTGACTTTTACTTTGTCTCCTAAATCGGGATTGAATGATTGACCTGCAATTATAAGAGCATCTTCAGCACAATTTTCAGTGATCAGCTCAACAACATCTTGATACTCCTGGATTGTCAGAGTATCAGTACCGGCAAGGTTTACAAGAACACTTTTAGCTCCATTGATTGAAGCATTTGCAAGTAAAGGATTGGTTATTGCCTGTCTTGCAGCATCAACTGCACGATTTGCTCCATCTCCAAAGCCGATTCCCATAAGAGCATCGCCTTTGCCTTTCATTACAGTTCTTACATCCGCAAAGTCAATGTTTATCTCACCAGGTTCAGTAATCAACTCTGAGATACCCTGAACACCCATGTAAAGAACCTCATCAGCCATCAAGAATGCTTGTTTTATAGGAGTGTTATTTTCTACTACGTTCAATAAATATTGATTTGGAATGATTATTAGAGTATCAACTTGAGCTCTGAGCTTCTCAATTCCAGCCTCAGCAAGAGCCAGTTTTTTCTTTCCTTCGAATGAAAAAGGAGTTGTTACAACACCAACTGTCAAGGCGTTGTTTGATTTTGCAACTTCTGCAACTATTGGAGCAGCACCAGTTCCAGTACCACCACCCATTCCGGCTGTTACAAATACCATGTCAGCATCTTCTAACTCTTCTTTTATTTCTTCTTTGCTTTCAAGAGCAGCCTTCTCACCAATTTCTGGAATACCACCAGCACCTAGACCTTCAGTCAAAGCTTTTCCTAGAGTCAACCGTGTTGAAGCATTGGAACGTTGTAAAGCCTGCATATCCGTATTCATTGCTACAAAAGTTACCTTCTTGAGACCACTTGCAATCATACGGTTTATAGCATTACCACCAGCTCCACCAACACCAACTACCTTGATGTTAGTTTCCACTGCTTGCTCACCGGAAATCATATCTTGTACTTCAAACATTCCTACATCCATTTTACTAACCTATTTCCTTGTATCTCAATTCAAATTAAAATATATTCTTAAAGAATCTGGAAACTACATTTCCTTTCTTGTTGATTTTCTTCTTCTTTTTCTGTGGAGAAGAAGATTCCATCTGCTTTTTAGCATTACTTTTTAACAATCCCAATACAGTTGTATATTGAGGATTTATATAATTTCTATCCAAACCGCCTAAAGCTTCAGGAAAACCAACTCTGCAAGGTAATCTAAAAATTTCACTAGCAAGGTCTGTCACACCAGATAATAAAGCACCACCTCCAACGAGGAGGACTCCACCACCGATATTCCCAATATTAGGCGATTTCAATAATTCATTCTGCAATCTTGAAAATATTTCAGCCATTCTAGCTTCAATGATTTTAGCAAGTTCTTTCTTTGGTAGCTGAATAGCAGGTACTCCACCAACTGAGGGTATGGTTATCATTTCATCTGAAGATACTGATGGAACAAAAGAATGTCCACTTTCAATCTTCAACTGCTCTGCAACAGCACGAGGTTTGCTCAAAATCTGAGCAATATCATCAGTAACTGCATTACCACCGAGATTAACACCACCAGTGTACATTGGAGTTCCACCACTATAACAAATTATATCCGTTGTTCCTGAACCAATATTGATCAATATTGTTCCCATTTCTTTCTCTTCAGCAGATAAAGTCACATCAGCATCAGCTAGACATTGAAGTGTGGTCCTTCTTACATTCAAACCCAAACGTTGAACACATTTTCTGTGAGTTTGACATAAAATAGAAGATGCTGTAACAACAAGAACTTTAGTTTCCAATCTACGTCCAATCATATCAATTGGGTCTTTTATTCCAGATCTTCCATCAATTTTAAAATCTTGTACCAGAAGATGAACTACCTCACGGTCTGCAGGAAGTTCAAATGCTTTTGCAACTTCCATTGATCTGATAACATCTTCCTTTTTTATTTCCTGGTCTGGGTCACTTATTCCAACAACACCCTGACTGAGTGTTCCTTGAATTGATTCCCCTCCAACACCAATAACTACATCTTCAATTTCTGTACCAGCTAATAATTGGGCTTCATTAATGACACTGTTTATTGATCTAACAGCTTGTTCAATGTTGATAATAGAACCATGAAGGACACCTTCGCTGGGTCTCTCACAGATACTATCTACCATAAATTGATCGTCACGTCCGATGGAGCCAATCACACAACGAATTGTTCCAGAACCAATATCTAGCCCCATCATCATTCTTTCTCCAGCCAATTATTCACCCTCCAAGTGGCTACTGTCTTTCAACAATAGAACCATGGTATATATCCAATTTTATTTTTTTATCATCAACACGGTCTTTATATATTTTTTTTGCCATGTTAAGTGCCAATTCGAAGCTCTCTTCATTAAATGATTCTCTGAATCTCAAGACAGCATTCAAGCCATCTAAATATACATCAAAATACAGTGTTCCAACCAATCCACCGCTATAATATTTAATACTGCTTATTAAATAAGAATTAGTATCAAGTACATCAAGTAATCTTAGAAAAATCTTCATATTTTTACTTTCATTTAAGTACATGATACTACCAATATCGCTTGATACTTCAACAACAGAAGGATCAATACAATCAATATCTTCATATGCAAGTGGAACTAGTTTTTCATCAATTATTGAATAAACTCCTAATTTTCTCTCATTGTAGGTGATTATAACATTAACTGGAGTTTTTTTTAAGTAAATTCGTAATTTTTTAGGAAAAACCCTTTCAATTTGTATACTTTCTATTAGGGGATTGTTTAATACACTGCTTTCTATGGACTTTTTATCCACAAATAGCAAGTTCTGTCCATAATATTTGCTCAACTCCTGCACTGTCGTATTTGGTATATCACCTCTATCTGTATCATCAATGCTTATTTCTATATTTTCTATGTCATAATCATGACTTCTTTTCAGTGTAAAATAAAGTATTACCATGGCTAGAATAAAAAACATCAACATAAAGATAACTATCTTCTTTCTATTCATTTAATCCTTTCCAATATCCATATAATCTGTAAAATCTGTTCCAATGTTTATATTAGAAATATTCAAGGATGCTTTTCTTCCATCTTCTATTTCTATATCTGATATTTTTGATTTCAAAACAGGCTGCACCTCTTCCTTCTTATCGCTTATCAACTTGTAGATAATTGATGTCTCAACCACTGTGAAAAATAAGTTTGTTCCACCTTGAGAGATAAATGGTAAAGGTATTCCTGTAGGTGGAATCAATGCTGTTACAACCAAAACGTTTATTATTAGCTGCAGAGATATAGATACACTTATTCCAAAGCAGATATAAGATTGAACAAGATCTCCATCTCTGTACTTCTCACTTGCAAATTTGAAACCTATTCTTAAAATTACATAAAAAATCAATAAAGTCAAAAGCACTCCAACAAATCCAGTTTCTTCCGCAAGATTTGCAAAAACAAAATCATTCTGCACTTCAGGGAGTCTTCCAAGTTTGTAATAACCATTACCAAGTCCCACACCAAATAATCCTCCGCGTCTGATTGCAGCAAGACTGTTGTTTATCTGATAGTTGATTCCATTTGGATCTAAATTAGGATTCATGAATGAAACTATTCTTTTGACTCTGAAAGGTTCAGCTAAAATAGCATATATGGCAGGAATAATTAAGAACATCACAATGATGAAAACTTTCTTGAAATCACAGCCGCATACAAGCAGAAGAAGGAAACTTGATGCAAGATACAGCATCGTTGTGGAATAATCTTTCTGCATCAAAATTAGAGCAGCATTCAAAACAACAACAAGTATTGCCACACCATCTTTCTTCTTCTCTGATGAGTAATATTTAGCTATAAACAGAATTGTGGATACCTTAACAATTTCTGATGGTTGAAAGCTTGGAACAGGTCCAAGTTTGAGCCATCTTCTGGCTCCAAGAACACTGACACCCCAAGGGGAGAATAGAGTAAGGAGCATACACAAAATTGAAAAGGCCATAAGAGGGAATATGCAGAATTCAATGAACTTGAAATCTACTTTTTTTATAAAATAAGCTGCAAATAATGATAGCAAGAAGAATTTAACTTGATTGACCAGAAAGTAATAATGAGGCAGATCATGAATGAGAGCTTCGTGATAACTTGAGCTGTACATCACTATAAAACCCCAGAGCACAATTGTTAAAATCGAAAGCAAATAAACAAATGAAGAGTAAAATAGATCACTAAAATTATTCTCCAATTTCATTTTTGTACTCCCTCTTATTAAAATTTTGAAATGGCATATAGAAAAAATGCAATAATTGAAAACATTGCTGAATACCTTGCAAACTGACTCACTATAGAGGTCTCACGTATTCCTCTTTTTTGATACATGTGATGAATCGGAGCTATTTCAAAAACCTTTCTCTTGAATTTTCTGATAGAAACAATTTGAATCAACGAAGAGAACAACTCAATGCTCAACATCAGAGTTGCTACAAGAAAGATTGGAACAATATTTAGATTTAGCGCCATTATAGACATAAATGCACCAAGTCCCATTGAGCCACAATCTCCCATAAAGTAAGAAGCAGGATGAGAGTTGAAATACATAAAAACCAAAAGGCCACTTATTATTCCAATACCCAGCATCATGGCTGTGGTATGATTTGGTATGCTCAACAAGATCATGAACATGAGTATTATTATCGGAATTGTTATTGATCCAAGAAGTCCATCTAGACCATCACTTATGTTGAATGCATTTACAAAATATGCAATGTAAAATGTGGTCAAGAAGATCCTGATTGCAGCCCAGCCAATTCCTTCTTTATAAAGAAATGAAAGTCCAATATTTGTCAAACTCAATCTATCTCCAACTGCAGCAACAATAAATGCAGCTGCAAACTGAAGAACAGCTTTTTGTTTTGCAGAGAGTCCATCTCCATTATCCGTAAATATTTTTGCAAGATCATCAATCAAGCCAATTACCGCAAATATGAATGTTGAAAATAATATATATTTTGCAGTTAAATTGAGAGGAATAAAGATAAAAGCAGTGATCAAAAAACTACTCAAGAAAGATATTCCTCCAGTATTTGGAGTTCCTTCTCGGTATGTTTGAATATCGCTCAGCTCTGGTTTTGTTTTACTTGTAAGTACTTTCAAATATTTGATACTCAAAACAGAAAACAAATATGTCAAAGCAGCAGTCGAAGCTATAACCTTAAGAGCCAATATAAGTGCTTCTTTACTCATTTTTTATAGCGCTCCTTGAAGAGTCGGAATCAACCTTTCTACTTCCATAGATCTAGAGCCTTTAAGAAGAAATAGATCTCCTTCTCTTTTATCCTTATCTACAGCATCTCTGATTTCATCAAAATTATCACTGTAAAACAGCTGACCTTGATAGTTCTCTTTTTTCAAATATTTATATGCTCCATACATTGCTTCTCCAAACAAAAATGAAGAATTGACCTTGGAGTTAAAGATGCTCTTTGCAACTTGAGTGTGCCCTTTCTTACTTTCTTTACCAAGTTCTTTCATATCACCTAGAACAATTTTTTTATTACCATTCCAGCTGACATGCTCAAGATACCCTAGCATACTTGAGGTTGAAAATGGAGAGGCATTGTAACAGTCTTCAATTACTGTAATTTTACCTTTGTTGATTGAACCTCGACCATGCATTGGTTTGAAAGCTCTGAGGCCATCTGCAATCTGACTTTCAGTTACTCCCATTGAACGAGCAACTGTTATAGCACCTGCAATATCTTCCATCTGATGCTCGCCAAGTAAAGGAACTCTGATGAGTTTTTTATCAATTAAAACATCATATCCGAGCAGACCTCTAGATATATAAGAGATATTTTCGTTGGAGTACTGTTTCAATTTTACTTTTGAATGTCTGCTGAAATAACTTTTATAATCACAGTCCTTACAAACAAAACCTTGCTGCAGAGATTCATGAAAAATCTTACCTTTCTCTCTTGCAATGATCTTTTTTGATCCAAACTTCTCTAAATGACTCAGCCCAATGTTTGTGATGAGAGCCTGAGAAGGTCTTACCATGTACATATGTCGGTCCATCTCACCAACTCTATCAATGCCCATCTCAAAAACTCCAAACTGGGTTGAAGAGTCACAATTCAAAAGGGACAGAGCTATGCCTATCTCACTGTTCATGTTTCCAGGGGTGTAGACAGTATTTCCAACTTGAGATAAAAGAGCAGCCAATGCTTGCTTCGTTGTACTTTTACCACAGGAACCTGTAATACCACTGAAATTGATCTGAGGAAATTGAGCTATATATTCTTTTGCAAGAGTCTGCATTGAGTGCAAGCAGTTATCCGCAACCAGAACACCTGTTGATGTTCCATCTGTCAAGCTGAGAGCTTTCTCACAGTAAGGTTTCTCAACCATCACAGCTGCAGCTCCCATATCAACTGCATTTTTTATAAAGTCATGACCATCTCTTTTTGTTCCTTTCAGACATACAAAAAGGGAATTGGTTTTGATCTTTCTACTATCAATAGAAATGTACTTAATTTTTTGGGCCGTTTGTCTGACACAAACAGTCTTACTGAACTGAGCAACACTGAAAATTCCATAATTATAAGCAGAAAATCCCATAAAAAGCTCCCTTTTAAATTTGTACATCTATCGGTGTCAACTTATAATCGTTTTCAACCGCTATGTCATAAATACTTTCAGGACTTTGAAGTTCACTGACATCACTCAGTAATTTATTTCTTTGTTCTATCAAATTTTGCTTTTCACTTTCTAAATCTTTTGATTGAGACTCAAGTTGATGAGTCATTCCAGTTTCAAAAATTGGAGCAAACAAACAGGCAACAGTTGTTGCAACTGTAAAAATTGTTAGTGCATGTGAAAAATTATTACCTCTTTCCAAATTATCTGCCAAACGTCTTTCAACCATAAACTGTTACCTCCTTTTCTCTCCAAAATATCAATTTATTCTTATAATTTCTCTATAACTCTAAGTTTTGCACTTCGACTGGGAGGATTCATTTTGTTTTCATCATCACTAGCAACCAAAGGTTTCTTAGTTAAAATTTTAATAGCTGCTTTACCGCCACATGTGCATTGCAATTGCTCAGGTGGACAAGTACACTTCTTAGCCAAATCTTTAAATGTCCATTTTACAATTCGATCTTCAAGCGAATGGAATGTTATAACAGCAATTCTTCCACCAGGATTGAGTGCTTTAACTGCTCCTCTAAGAGCTGGTTCAATGCGATCCAATTCCTTATTGACCTCAATTCTTAAAGCTTGAAAAGATCTTGTTGCAGGATGTATTCTTCCATGCTTGTATGTTGCAGGGACAGATTTGAAGATGATATCTTCAAGGTCACTAGAAGTCTCTATCTCTTTTTCTGTTCTTCTTTCACAGATTGCTTTTGCAATTCTTCTTGAATATCGTTCCTCACCATACTTATAAATAACATTGGCAAGATCCTCTTCACTGTAAGAATTCACCACCATTGCGGCAGTAAGTGTCGATTCATCATTTAGTCTCATGTCGAGTTTCTCTTCTTTCTTAAAAGAAAATCCTCGATCACTTTCGGCATAATGAAAAATACTGATTCCTAAATCAAAAAGTACCAAATCCACTTTCTCACCTTGATAATCATCAAAATAATCATTGAACCAGGTATGCACGGGAATAAATCGGTCTCCAAACTCCTTCATCCTTGTCTTTGCTTTTTCTTGTATATGAATATCACAATCCAATCCATAAACTTTCAAGTTTGGGTACTCACTCAACATCATGTGAGTGTGTCCACCTTCACCGGTCGTACAATCGACCATAACGGAGGGGCGATCTAGTGGTGGAACAAGATAATGTTTAACTTCTTCCTTCATTACTGAATAATGTACATATTCCATTATTAAATTTCTCCTCCATTCATTATATCAAACACTTCTTGCGAAGCGACTTCTAATGCTTCTACGCTTTCATCTTGCATTGCAAGATATTCTTTCTCACTCCATATTTCCATGAAGCTACCAGCACTTACGAATATGGCTTCCATTTTTGTAGGAATTCCAATATCTTCTCTGAGTGCTCTTGGTATGGCAATACGACCTGAAGCATCACTTGTAACCTCAGTTGCTGGAGCAACATATCTTCTCAAAAGCAATCTTGAATTGCGATTGAAAGAGGCTCCAACTTTTCCGTATATTGCATTTTTGAGTTTTTCAAACTCAACAATAGATAGTAACTGCAAACATTTATCCACTCCATAAGTGAGTATAAAATTGTTCTCATCAAAGGAAGAACGTAATTTTTTAGGAATCATGAATCGACCTTTTTCATCAATGGTTATTCTAAATATTCCATTTTCCATATTCTTCCTCCTTTACGAGATTTTTTGGATAATTACCACTATTTACCCTTAATACTACCCTAATTACCACCAATTAGCAAGATTCTTCACCCAAATTTTCCATTGTGTGTAAGAATAGCATGAATATGTTGGCCTTTTGGTTATTTTTTGTTAAGTTATAATTGCTATTATCTGAAGGATACCAGACTCAGCTTCACCACCTAATTTCAACCTATACAACAATATATTTTGACATAAAAAGAAAAAAATAATTTAACTTTTTTAGACATTTTATGGGAATTTGTGTAATAATTATTTTTTTAAGTAACATTTTTTTTCTACATATTATGCCTTTTTTTTAGAATAAATTTTTCCAAAATGTTAGAAGTTCTGCTCTCAAACGTACAAAGTTTGAAAAGATGTTTTTCCCATCACATATAAAGCTAGAATTGTATTGGAAAAATACAGATAACACTATATGTAGGAACATACATATAACAAGATAGCTATGGATGGGTATTGAGGTAAATATTGCATTTTTTATGTTTGATATATAACAGCCAAAAAGCAACAGCTTTCATGTGATAAAAAAGGACTTTTTTATAGGAAATATTGAATTTTCAACAGGCTTCATGTATATTTCTATCTTGAGTTGCCAACTGTATCATAATTTTAGGTTTCAAATATTTTCATATCTGATAAATATTAAACAGATCGGCTATGCATGAGATTGCTTTTTTAAAAGAATTTTGTCAGAAAGAACACAAATAAATATTTTTTTTTCAAGTTTTATTTATTTTACAATTAAACTATACAAAATTTGAGTTCTTCACAAATCAGAACTAAGATTTAGCCATTTATAATGATGCTTGGAGGATGACTTATATACAATTTGATCTTTAAAATGGAACCAATTTCCTCTTTTTATTTTTATATTGCAACCAAAGATCAAAATATTCTTTTTACAAAATCAAAGGAAAAATCTAGGTAAATAATCTCGAATCAGTCACAATCTACAATTCAAGACATCTTCAAATTCAACAAAAAAGACCTGCTACTGCAGGCCCTTTTTTGAATCAATATGGTTTAAAAATCATCTCTGAAATTAAAGATATTGTAATCTATGAATGGGAAAATTGTATCACGAGCTTCAGCTTTTACAAGCCACTCTGTATTTACAGCATTCTTACACATATTTGTATAAACAACATTGAAATTTTCAATGTGGCTCTCAAGTTGGTTCTTAGCAAACTCAGCATTGGATTGATTGTACAATAAGTAAGGCCAATCTCCCGCCATTGATAAAAGTACCTCTCGAGCAGCTTGATTCAAGAAACGCTTTTTAAGGCTTTCTTGTCTAGGATATCGATCTGATAATTCAACCATTCTCTCGACTGTTTTATGAGTATGTCGATATATCCAGTTATTAGATCCGTCGATCCAAATCTGAGCAAATCCACCTGTACTCCAAGAAGATAATGCTGGTCTTATAACCTGGTAATCTCTTTTGTCTTTTAAGAAGGCATTAGGTGTGGTTAAAGTTACCGGAGATAGCTCCTCAGTAGATGATAGGATGAACTGTTCAAGCCATTCTATACCTTCATACCACCAGTGTCCAAATAATTCTGTATCAAAACACAGTGTGAACATTGGATCATCTGATCCAAGATTAGGTCTGACCTGTCTTCCCTTAGAACCTATATTGAAAATAAAGTTTTTAGCATGTTCTTTTGCAAGATCCATTGCTTTTTCCCTATTGTAATAATCTTTTTCTGGTCCATTATTGGTAATAGCCCAATATTTAAATCCAGTGAACACTCTAACATCAGGTTCATGAATATAAGGTCTGATGTAATCAAGATCTAGATCATAACCAATGTCTCTGTAGAATTCTCTGTATTCTTTAGAAGCAGGATAACCTTCTTCTGACCAAACAAGGTTTGTTATTTGGAAATCTCTAGGGAACAATGTAATTCCGTTTGAGGTCTTTACAGGCTTGTACACACCAGTATCACATCTGTCCTCACTGAAGAGTACAGACTGAGAAGATGTTGGAACATATGAAATACCATGCTTTGCAAGAATCTTTTCAATTCCAGGATAGTATCCTAGCTCTGGAAGCCAAAAACCATCAGGTCTGCATCCAAATTCTTTTATAAAAGTCTGTATTCCAACGATTATTTGAGCATTGATAGCAACAGGATACTCGCTGTATGCTGGAAGGAATGCATTTGTAGCGGCACTTGCAAGCAATTCTATGTAACCGAATTCATGCAGTTCTTTGAAACCTGTCAGAATATTTCTTTTATAAACAGTTTCATATTCTTTTAAATTTGTTTCAATTAGATTTAAGTATCTTTTTGCCATATCCAGGCATTCTGGTTGTTCTTTAGTACAACGAGCGATTTCCTTCAATCCGAGTTTTTTATGAAGCTCCAGATAGTCTACGTATCGTTGCTGTAAAACAGGATCTACCAACATAGATATCAAAGTTGGAGAGAAACACATGGATAGTTTAAATTTAATATTTTTCTTTTTGAGTGATTTAAACATCCTAAGAAGTGGAAGATAAGATTCATTTATTGATTCAAACAACCAATCCTCTTCTAAAAATCTCTTATATTCTGGATGTCTTACAAATGGCATATGTGCATGCAAAATGAAGTTTACGTTATTATTTGCCATCTATCTTCTTCCCTCTCTTGCAACTAGTTTATTAACCAATTCTGGAATCACAATCTCATCTTTATATTGACCATTGCGACTGATGATTGATGAAAACAAAGCATTGAATAATACAGGATCTTCTTCAAGTTCTGCAGTGTTTGTTGTCCAATAAGGTTGTGGTACTGTTATTGCCAAACTCTGAGCTAGAGCAATCAGCATGCCACTGTCATTTTGAACACATAGGGCAACTTGATAAGTATGTCCAAAATCAGGCAAATTGATATTCCAACTTGTATCATCTTTGCTCACTTCTATATCATAAACAGATGTCTTACAATTTTTATCATTTGTTGAGGTAACTCTTAAAAATACATTTTTCAAATAACTGGCATCTTCTTCAATCAGCTTTGATTGTGTTAAAGGAGAAATAGACCAATAGGCAAAAGCCCAGTTTAAATCTCGCATCATCAAATGAATCGATGTCTCCTTATAAATATCAGTTAACTCTTCTACTCCAGGAAGTCTCTCAGCAGTTTCATGTCCTGGAAAGTCACTCAATGCATTAACATAACGACGATTGCTTGAAGAAGCTAAATCTTTATTTACGTTAAAGGCACCATCAGATATTTCTAATATATCACTTAGTTCATCTAAGAGATCCTCTTGATCCATAGTGTCAAAATCTTCAATACCCTCACGTTCTGCTAGATATCTCAATTCTGCAATAGACAAAGAATCCATATTGACAAGAATCATATTTATCCCCTTCTTTTATAATACATTCTCAATGGTAAATAAAACTTATTGTTTGGTCAACACTACAATCTTTACCTTAATTGTACAAGCGATTGATAAAGGAGCATTATTTATAAATATATTTAATTTGTAAAAGTTCAACTTATTAATTAATGCTATATTATAGATTCAATCCAATATAAGATAATATTGATTATTAAGTAATTATAATGCAATTATCTATAACATTTTATAATAAGAATACTATACCATTTAGGGCATTTTTATTAGTAGTTTAACAAAGAAAAAGAGTTTTATTGCTTTTTAAGTGTTATTTTATTTAAAATGATTTGAAAAACAACTTTTTACAAAAGATTTACTAATCATTTTACATGAATTGTGATAATATTTTATATATGGAAAAAAATAAAAAAACCCAAATAATATTACATGGACATTTTTATCAACCTCCTCGAGAAAATCCTTTAACTGGAATTATTCCCAAACAGCTATCAGCTGAGCCTTTTCTTGATTGGAATGAACAGATATTGAGTTCATGCTATGCAGCTAATATAAATGCACGTTATCTTGATGTAAGTGGAAAAGTTATTTCCATTACAAACAATTTTGAACATATTTCATTTAATTTCGGTCCAACATTACTATCTTGGATGGAAGAGCAGCACAAAGACATTCACGACCAAATAATAGAAGCCGACAAAAAAAGCGTTAAAGCTCTAGGTCATGGTAATGCTCTTGCGCAGGGATTCAATCATACAATTTTACCGTTGGACAATCTCTCTGATGCAAGAATTCAAATTAGATGGGGTATTACAGATTTCAAATCACGATTTGAAAGAATGCCTGAAGGTATGTGGCTTCCTGAAACTGCTATAAATACAGACGTTATTGATATCTTGAGTGATGAAGGAATAAAATTCGTCATACTATCACCTTGGCAGTGTAAAGCTGTAGAAGATGAAAATGGCAACATGATTGATCTCAATGGAAGACCAGCACCATATGATAGAGCTTATATCTTAAAAGGAAAAAATGGAGGATCTATAAATGCCTTTTTCTATCATCCTCATCTAGCAGAAAATATCAGTTTCGGTCATCTACTTAGAGATGCTGATGCGTTCTACAACCATTTTTTGACTATCAAGAACAATGAAAAACCAGCTTTAATTCATACGGCTACGGATGGAGAGATCTACGGTCACCATGAACCTTTTGGAGATATGGCTCTTGCCGCAATGATTAAGAAAGTGGATAGCAGAGATGATTTTGAATTCACCAACTATGGTAAATTCCTTGCAGATAATCCAGCAACTCTTCATGCAGAACTTCATGTTGGTGAGCAATCTAAAGGAACTTCTTGGTCATGCTTCCACGGTGTATCTAGATGGTACAAAGATTGTGGTTGTTCAACAGGTGGCCAGGAAGGATGGAATCAGAAATGGAGGACTCCTTTAAGAGATGCACTGAACAACAACTCAGACCGCCTTGTCGCAATTTACAATCAACGAATCAAGGCCATCTTTAAAGATGAACTTGATTCTTATCAGCTTCTCAGCGATTATGGAATTGTTGCATCTCAACGAATGAGTATGATTGATTTCATCAAAAATTTGGTAGAAAAATATCCTTCTGCAAAGGGCAATGAAAGTGAGATTTCCTGTCTTCTTGATGGTATGAAGAATAAGTATTTCTCATTCACATCCTGTGGTTGGTTCTTCAATGATTTGGCAGGAATAGAACCAAAGCAGAACATTCACTATGCACTTTATTCAATAAGTCTTTTCCAAAAATATAGCAAAGAAAGCCTGCTCTCGCCATTCTTGAAAGATTTAAAACTGGCAAAGAGCAATATTGCTAAAGAAGGCAATGGACTTACCATTGCTCAGAAGATATTGGAGGCAATTCCTGGAGAGGTTGAGGCTGCAATCTTCTTTGAAATGGATAGATTTATTGCTAAAGATAAGTTCTATACAAACAAATATGGACGATTTGAATTGATATCGATACGTGATGTTAAAGATGAACCAAAGCTTGAGATATTTGATACTCTATCTCTCAGAAGTTTCAACGTTGAGGGACTTTACGATTTTGATAAAGACGACAGTTCAAACTTAAACATGTCAATAACTGTTAAAGATAATCATACCAACAACGTTCGTCATTACAATTTAACAAGTGCTGATATAAATCCTCGTATTCTAGACAGTGCTTTTTATTGGATAGAGTACTCTCTATCATTTGTCGATGATGAATCTGTCCGTCAGATTGCAAGGGACATCACAAATTATTCTTTCTTATACAACAACTCTCCTTACCTACCTCTCGATACAAGTTTCATTGAGATCATAGGAACGGCCTTAAGAGCTTTAAGAAGTCTGTTTGTAACTCCTGATACTCTATCATGGGAGGAGATGCAACCAAGTGTGAATGCACTGGTCACATTCATCCAAAAACATGGTAGAACCAAGGAGAATGATAAGTTACTTGAGATCTTCAATCAAGAGAGCAAAGATATAGCAGATCACTTGATTGATGAAGGTGTAAACGACACCATAATTCACGAAATCAATCAATTTTTGCAGTTCACATATGATGTGAAATTGATCATCGATACAAGAGAGATACAGAACATTATGTATCCTTATTTTATAACTCCAGAGAAATCTAAAAAATTTAATCAGGATGAATTTAAATTGATGAAATCATTGTTAAATTTCGCATAATTATATATTTAATAAATCTACACCAGTATTTTTTAATTAAAATGCTGGTGTTTTTATATTTTTATCCTACGTATTTAGTAGCTTTTAAAGCATTTTCTTATGAAGTCAGACATTAATCGAGACTCTTTTACCCTAATGGATAAAAAAATATTCATTTCATCAAAAAAAGGTAAATTGCCCCTAAAATTCAATTGAAATAAAATAATAAAAATGGTAGTTTTAGAAAAGTTAATTCTGAACTTTATTTAATTATTGTTCAATTAACTAAATAAATCTCCGTAGATATATCTATGGATAATTATGGGAGGAATCACACTATGTTGTATTCCAATGAAGTAATTAATATGTGTCCTATCAAAAAAGGTGCATATCACGGACCAGCTCCAATTCCTGAGGAAGGGAAATGGGTTCAGGCAAAAGAAATCGAAGATATCAGTGGACTAACTCATGGTGTTGGTTGGTGTGCTCCTCAACAGGGTGCATGTAAATTAACATTAAACGTTAAGCAAGGTATCATCGAAGAAGCATTAGTTGAAACTTTAGGTTGTACTGGAATGACTCACTCTGCTGCTATGGCATCTGAAATTCTTCCTGGCAAAACTATTCTTGAAGCTTTAAATACTGACTTAGTATGTGATGCTATCAACGTTGCTATGAGAGAATTATTCTTACAGATCGTGTATGGTAGAACTCAAACTGCTTTCAGTGAAGGCGGACTTCCAATTGGTGCTTCACTAGAAGATCTAGGAAAAGGACTACGTTCTCAGATTGGTACTATGTTTGGTACTAAATTAAAGGGTTGTCGTTACTTAGAAATGGCTGAAGGTTACGTAACACGCGTTGCATTGAACGCTGAAAACGAAATCATCGGTTACGAATTCGTTCACCTAGGTAAAATGATGGATGCTATCAAAGCAGGAACAGATGCTAACAAGGCACTCGAAAATGCTAAAGGCACATACGGCTGTTGGGCTGACGGTGTAACCTTTATTGATCCTCGTAAGGAGTAAGAAGATGGCTAAATTTGAAAACCTAGAAAGAAGAATTGACGGCGTTAACGCTTGTCTAAAAGAATATGGTCTTAAAGACCTAGAAGAAGCTCTAGCTCTTTGTGAAAGCAAGGGTTTCAATCCAAGTACCATCGTTAAAGGTGTACAACCAATTGCATTTGAAGATGCTGCTTGGTCTTATACTTTAGGTGCTGCAATTGCAATCAAGAAAGGCTGTAAAACAGCTGCTGAAGCTGCTGAAGCTATCGGTATTGGTCTACAGGCATTCTGTATTCCTGGTTCTGTTGCATCAGAACGAAATGTTGGTATTGGCCACGGTAACTTAGGTGCTATGCTACTTAGAGAAGAAACAAAATGTTTCTGTTTCTTAGCTGGTCACGAATCTTTCGCTGCTGCTGAAGGTGCTATTGGTATTGCTCGTAACGCTAACAAAGCTAGAAAAGATCCACTAAGAGTTATCTTAAACGGTCTAGGTAAAGATGCTGCACAGATCATCTCAAGAATCAATGGTTTCACTTATGTTCAAACTAAGTTTGATTACAAAACAAGTGAATTAACAATTGTTCGTGAAGTTCCTTACTCTAAGGGTGAGAGAGCAGGCGTTCGTTGTTTTGGTGCTGATGATGTACGTGAAGGTGTTGCAATCAACCACCATGAAGGTGTTGATGTATCAATCACAGGTAACAGTACTAACCCTACTCGTTTCCAACACCCAGTTGCTGGTATCTACAAAAAAGAATGCAATGAACAAGGTAAAAAATACTTCTCAGTTGCTTCTGGTGGTGGTACTGGTAGAACTCTACATCCAGATAACATGGCTGCAGGTCCTGCAAGTTATGGTATGACAGATACAATGGGTAGAATGCACAGTGATGCTCAATTCGCTGGTTCATCTTCAGTACCTGCTCACGTAGAAATGATGGGATTCATCGGTATGGGTAACAACCCTATGGTAGGTGCTACTGTAGCTGTTGCTGTTGCTGTTGAAGAAGGTATGAACAAATAATTTAAATACTAAATTATTTGTTTTTAGCCAAACCTCTTTTATTATTGAGTTAATAAGAGAGGTTAAATAATGCCCATTCAAATTGAATTAAATATTGAATGGGCATATGAATATTATTTTTTTAGATCAGTATTAAGCATCCAACAAAGAGCTGGCATGCTTGAGTGAGATTGTGCTCTCACTATCTCCAGATAGCATTCTTGCTACCTCTTTGACTCTCTCATCGTCTTTTACTTCATCAATGGAAGTGAAACTCATATTTTTCTTAACATATTTTTTAACAACAAGCTGATAATCTGCTTTTGCTGCAATTGATGCAAGATGAGTGATGGCAATGACCTGAGATGATGTTGATAAAGAGATCAATTCATCTGCAACTTTGCTTGCGACCTCTCCACCAATACCAGCATCAACCTCATCAAATACCAATGTAGAAACAGAGTCTTTCTCTCTTAGAGTGCTCTTTATTGCAAGCATGACACGTGAGAGTTCCCCTCCACTTGCAATTTCTTTTATAGGACGCATCTCAAGTCCTGGATTTGCCGATAGCATGAAAACAGCCGCCTGCTTACCAGAAATTCTGTAATCAGAATATGCAGTCAACTCAATTGAAAATGATGCATGTGGCATTCCAAGACCTCTCAGAGATCTCTCAATAGCCTTACTTAACTTGAGTGCACCTCTCTCTCTTTTTTGAGTCAGAGCCTCACATGCTTCTATCAATTTAGCCTTTGTCTTCTTGATTTGATTATCAATATATTCAATATCATCACTGCCATTATTCAATGCAGAAATCTTTCCATCAATCTCCTCTTTAAATGTGATTACATTCTCAAGAGTTGGACCATATTTCTTTTTAATTCTCTGCAGCTGTGATAATCTCTGCTGCATATTGTCTAAATCACTCTGACTGAAAGTCATCTCATCAAGATAATCTTTCAAACTTTCATATATATCTTCACATTCAAGAGCGGCTGATTT
>JALNVT010000022.1 GCA_023231265.1 Sphaerochaetaceae bacterium | reverse complement strand
TATCAAGTCCACAGGATCCAACAGGTACTACATTACCTTCTCTACCTTCACCAAGACCTCTTAAAATCTCAAGCATATAACCTGTTTCAACATGGTTCTTTTCGATTACAGTTCTGTAATCAACACCTAGTTTCTCACTCAACTCACCAATTGCAGTCATCAAAGCAAAGGTTCCCTTAGGAGCACCATAACCTTGATAAGCACCAACTGATGCAATATTTGTGTAATAAGTTGTTACATCAAATCTCATGTTATCAACTTTCATCAATGGAAGAGTCTTTGAACATGCATTCATAGGAACTGTCAAACAGTGATTACCATAACAACCAGTATTTGCTCTAACATCCATATCAATTGCTGTGATGGTACCATCTTTTTTAGCACCAAGTTTTACTGTCAATCTCATTGGATGTCTTGTAGCTGTTCTCAAGAACTCTTCTTCTCTTGTATTTCTGAAGTAAATATCAAGTCCTGTGGCCCATACTGCATATCCAACTAAATCTTCAACTACAACATCCTGCTTTGAACCGTATCCACCACCAACTCTTTCTTTGATGACTCTGACGTTGTTCTCACTGATTCCACAGATATTTGAAACAATACGTCTTACATGGAATGGAACCTGAGTTGAACAGTGAAGAACAAGTCTTCCCATATCAATTCGACCAAAACATACATGTGGTTCTAGAGGAGTACATTGAATCTGGTTGGTTCTGTATGTATTCTCAACAATGCAATCAGCTTCAGCAAATGCTTTATCAACATCACCGATCTCACCTTTTGCTTCAGATGCAACATTGTGTCTTATATCACCATGCAAAGGGAATGGATAGAATATCTTTCCATCTCTTTTATCGTAAGTTTTATTCAATTCATCTAGATTGTCAGGAGCACCAACACCAAATTCAATCTTGCCGTTGTGTACAAGAGGAGCATCAGGTGCCATAGCATCTTCAACAGTCAATACAGGTTTCAATACTTCATATTCAACTTTGATTAAATCTCTTGCTTTAACAGCTGTTTCCATATCAACAGCTACAATGGCAGCAACTCTATCGCCAACCATTCTTACTTTCTGATTGAATAACTTTTTATCATGTGGTGATGGCTCAGGAGCACCCTGTCCAGCATGAGTGTAATAGAGTTCAGGAGTATTTTTATAAGTGAAGATTTTGTCTACACCAGGTAAGCTTTCTGCTTCTGTGGTATCAATGCTTGTGATATAAGCCATTGCGTGAGGAGAGCCAAGCACTATCATTATATGAGAGTGTTCTGTAACTTTGTCCTCTACAAAGCATTTGTCAGCAGCAACTAAAGATGCACCATCAATCTTACCCATTGGTGTTCCAACATATTTCAACTGGTCTCTAAATTTAGGAGCAATTTTAGTTTTGTACTTACCAAAGTCTCTAAGTTCAGTTGCAAGTTTCACTGCAAGATAATAGTTTTCATAACCTGCATCACGAATGAATATACTTGTTAAGATATCTTTGATCTGTTCTTTAGTTGGGTTGTCTTCATGTTCTAACAACCAGGTCAAAAGAAGTGCAGCTGCAGGAGAGTTATAAGCACTCTGAACAATACCAGCATCAACCATAGCTCTTTGAACAAAGTTCAAATTTCTCTGATCACCTAGGCATTCAGCAGTTCTGATATATTTGTCTTTTACTTGGTAAGGACTCATCAAGTTTGAATAACATGGAATGTCGTCTACCAATATTGTATCTGATCCTGCAAAACCTTCTGCATCATCACTATCTCTGACACTGTTCAATCCTGTTCTAAATAGAGCCTCTCTGAGACTCATACCTTCTTCAAAAGGAAGAACTGTTTTTTTTCCGTTTATATTACATATTACTTTTTCCATTATTATTTTCCCCCTTTTGCTGCTTCAGAAGCAACAGCATACATATCACCGATTGCAACCCCTGTTATGTAAGATTTGTACTTTGCAGAAGCTGTATAATCATCAACAGCCTGTGTAGCATTTGCAATTGCAAATTCTACATCTTCTTTTGAAGCAAAAGAATCAGTCTCAATAGAATTTTCTGCATCTTTAAATCTTTGTATTCCAGAGCCCTTGATTGCTGCAAATATTCTTACTTCAGATAATAGACCTGCTTCAACTTTTGCACCAAATGCTGCGGTAACACATGATTCTGAATGTGCTGTGTTAGCAAATCTTTTTGAAAGAACAATTCTCTCTTCTCTTGGAAGTACAATTGCAACTAAAAGAGTGTTGCTGAATTCTTTATGATACATATGATATTCACGTATTGGTAGATTATCTTCAGTGAAGACCTCTTTATCTGTGAGACCATTTGTGAGCAATCTTGCTTTTGCAGCAAGTAATGTTGGCATAAGATATGAATCATCAGCTCCCAATGCCAGGTTACCACCAATTGTTGCCATATCTCTTACAGCACGGGAAGCACAATACATTGCTGCTTCTTTTAAATATGCTGGAACCAAATCAGATTCAATCAATTGCTGAAATGTTACACATGATCCAATTTTGATACCATCTTTAACCTCTTCAATCTTGTTGAGACCCAAACCTTCAAGAGAGATTGCATCTTCAATTTTTACAGAAGAGTTCAATCTATTTATTTCTGTACCACCAGCATAGAAAGCTGCTTGTGGATTCTGCTTCTTATATGTCAAAGCTTCTTTAACATCTTTTACAATTTTATAGTTTTTTATCATTATTCTACAACTCCAGCCTTATCCAATAATTTTTTGCTAACCTCTCGTGCTCTGCTAGCAAGTTCCTTTTCATCTACCCCAACAAGCTCTCCGTTATCAACAACAATCTTACCATTAACAATGGTATAGGCTGTATTGTGATTTGTTCCACAGAACAACAAAGATGCTGAGTTATCACTGAAGGATCCCGCATATGGAATAGTTGAGACATCAAATATTGCCATATCTGCATTCCATCCTTCTCGAAGTTTCCCTGTATTGGTAAATCCTAACATATTGGCTCCATTTATAGTACCCATCTTGAATACCTGATCAGCTTTCAATGCTCCAGAACCATACTTAACTCTTTGCAATAGCAGGGCTTCTCTCAATTCTCCTAACATATCGGAACTGTCGTTTGAGGCAGATCCATCAACCGCAATTCCAACATTTATTCCCAAATCAATCATGTCTTTGACTCTACATATACCTGATCCCAATCTCATATTACTTGAAGGACAGTGAGCAATGTTGCTATCTGTTCTTTTCAATTCTTTGAGCTCTTCATCATTGAAATGAATGCCATGGGCAAAAAATACATCAGGACCAACCATCTCACATTCTTTCATCAGATCAAGAGGTCTCTTTCCATACATCTGCAGGCAGAAGTCATTTTCATCAAATGTCTCACATAGATGAGTATGAAGTCTCACACCATATTTTCTAGCAAGTCTGCTAGTTTGAGTCATCAATTCTTTTGTAACAGAGAAAGGAGAGCAAGGAGCCAATACAATTTTATGCATAGAGTTGCCTGGTACATGATATTGTTTTATACAGCGCTCACTGTCATCAAGAATCTCTTGATCAGTTTGAACAACACTATCAGGAGGTAAACCACCATCTTTTTTAGATAAACTCATCGAACCACGTGTTGGAGAGAATCTCATTCCAAGTTTGTCTGCTGCTTCAAATTGAATCCCCATCATATCTCCATCAAAACCCTGTGGATATAAATAGTGATGATCTGTGGTTGCTGTACAACCTGTCTTCAACAGCTCTGCCATAGCAAGAGTGCTGCTTACATTTACAGCTTCAGCGTCAATGCCTTTCCATATCTCATAAAGATAGGTCAACCAGTCAAATAACTTTGCATCCTGAACTTCAGGAAGGTTTCTTGTTAAAGTTTGATAGAAATGGTGATGAGTGTTGACCAATCCAGGTATTACGGTGTAATTGCTGCAATCTATGATTTTGGTATTGCTATCAGGTACCAAATCACCCTTTTCAGAGATTGTTTTTATCACCCCATCTTGAATCAGCATATCACAGCCTTTGATAGATGGACTGTCGAAGTCCTTACGAAGACAAAGAATATCTTTTAATAGAATTTTTTTTGACATTTTATTTCTTACCCCCTATATGTTTTAAAACAATATTTTGGTGTTTCCGATTTGAATTCAGACATCTGCATTCAAATCTTACGTTTACCTAAACAAAATGTATTTTAGATGATACTCAATCAGTTTGTATCATCAATATTTACCTAGCTATATAATAATGCATTTATTGCAGATTCGCAATATTTTTTTGTATGTATTTTTTTTAGTATCACTCAAGTTTTACACACTCAAATTTATATATCACTAAAAAAAGAACTATAGAATTATGAAAACCATCATATTTTTTAAAATATAATGAACTATTAGATAATCATGGAGTAACGACATTTGGTACCAACTTTTGGTACCAGTTGCAATGAATTGTCTGTGCAGATGAATAATTAGAAAAGTTTTGTTACCGACATATGTTATATTGCTTTTATTATTGAACTTTTAAACATCATCATTTATGAGTTCAATTTAATAAAACTGCAGCTCATAAGAATGTGAAGATCTGCAAAAAAACAAAGTTGAAGGCCAAAATAAGGACCACCCTTTCGGATGGTCCATTACTTAAATTAACAATTTAATAAATTATTTAGATAAACTGTAAGGTAACATTGCATAGAATGCTGCACAGATTTCAAGATCTTTAACTCTTGTAATTTCGTTTGGTGCATGAGCTTGATTTTCATCACCAGGGCCGAAACCAATAGCTGGAATCTTATGACGTCCTGTAGTTGCTACACAGTTTGTTGAGAAAGTCCATTTATCAACAGTAGGAGCTTTGCCGAATAGTGCTTTATGAGCTCTAACACCAGCCTGTACCAACATTGAATCTTCTGGAATCTTCCATGTAGGGAAATATAATTCTTGACTATATTCTTTTTTGGTCCAACCAGTTTTTTCATAATTAGGCATTTCAACAACGATATCTTCAGGTTTATCACCAGTTGCTTTACAAACATATTCTGTAACCTGGCTGATAGCTAGATCTGCATCTTCACCCCAAGTCAAACGTCTGTCACAATAAAGCATTGCGTAGTCAGTAACTGCACACTGTGAAGGTCCTCTAACGTCCATCTGAGAAACGGTAATGGTACCTTTTCCTAGGAAGTTATCTTCATCTGGCTGTAGGTCTTTGTTCAACTGTTCAATTGCTAATGCTGCACGAGAAGCTTTGTAAGAAGCACTTACCCCTCTTTCTGGAGCACTACCATGACAAGAAATACCACGAAGGATAATTCTAATTTCCATACGACCTCTGTGTCCTCTGTAAAGTTGACATGTTGTAGGTTCTGTTGAAACAACTAGATCTGGTTTGAAATTTTCTTCTTCAATTAGATACTTCCAACACATACCATCACAGTCTTCTTCCATTACAGTGAATGTGAAGTAACATGTATATTCTTTGTCATAGCCTAATTCTTTAAGAATACGACCAGCTGTGATCATTGAAGCAGCACCACCTTCTTGGTCAGAAGTACCTCTACCTTTTACAAGGCCATCAACAATTTCGCCACTGAAAGGATCGAAATCCCAGTTTTTCATATTTCCAACTTCAACAGTATCGATATGAGCATCAAAAGCTATGGATTTAGGACCATTACCAACTCTACCGATTACAGAACCTAAATCATCAATGTAAACTTCATCGAAATTAGCTTCTTTACATAGGTCTACAATAAGACGACATACGCCTTCTTCTTGACCACTGTAACTTTTAACCTGAACCATTTTTGAAAGGTTCTTAGCAGTGTAATCACTGTATTCAGCAGCTTTTGCTCTGATCTGTTCTTCAATACCCATTTTGTATTTCTCCTCGGCCATAGGCCTAAATTTAAATATATTGTACGTTTATTTCAAAAGCCAAATTATCTAGCTTCTAATGTGTCTACTTTTTTCCAAACTCTTTCTGCAACTTTAGCAGCTTCAGAGTAGATTTTGTTAACATCAATTCCAGGGAATTCTCTGTTTTCCATCACCATCTTACCATTTATCATTACAGAATGAACTGAATTACTGCTCATGCCCCATACAAAATGGCCTGCAGCATTTCCTGGTAGAATTGGAGTTGGTGCATGATAATCAAGCAATGTTAAGTCAGCTTTAAAGCCTTCTTTAACTTGACCATAATCACCTTCAAAGTAAGTTGAAATTAAATCATTACCTCTGTTCATAGCTGCAACAAAGTCATTTGGCCAGAAAGGTCCTTTAGCATCTCTGTTCTTGAAGAAAGCAATCTTACATTCTTCGAACATGTTACCACCGCAACCGTCTGTACCCATGATCAATTTCTTAACCTTTGGTAATTTATCACTGTAACCAATTTGGTTGTTCATGTTTGATCTTGGATTGTGGGCAAAGAAACAGCCTCTTTCATTCAAAAGATCAATTTCATCATCATTCAAGAAAATACCATGAACTAGCAATGTGTTGTCACTCAATAGATCAAAATCATCAAGACGTCTTACGATGTCTTTGTTGTATTTATGATGAGAGAAAATCTGATCATATTCGCCTTCAGCTACGTGAATGTGCATTCCACATCCAGTTTGCTTTACAGCATCACTCATCAATTTCAAACCTTCATCAGGAATTGTAAATAATGCATGACCACCGATCATAGCTTTGACCATATCAGTTGTACCTGATGTTGCAAAATCAACATTTTCCTGTACGCCCTCTTCAACTTCAGCCATTCCACGGTTGCGATCTGTTACTTCATAACAAGTCATACCTCTGAGTCCAACTTCATCCATTCCCTTAGCAATGGTTGAAAGTGAGCCCTTTATATAATTAGGACTTGCATGGTGATCAACTACAGAAGTTGTACCTGCTGCAATTGCATCTAAAGAACAAATCAATGAAGAGTAATATGTTGCTTCTTCATCCAGTCCTCTATCAAGTCTCCACCACCATTCTTTTAGAATTTGGATGAGATCTGTTTGAGGGCCAGCATTGATCAACATACCACGAGATAAGCCACTGTAGTAATGGTGATGAGAACAAACGTTACCTGGCATCAATGTCTTACCATCGCCATTTACAATTTTTGCACCTTTACTCTCAATGTCCTTTCCAATACGGGCGATTTTATCGCCCTGTACTAGAACATCCATATTCTCTTGAACCTCAAAAGGAGGTCTTGTTTGCATTATTCTTACATTTTTAAATAGAGTGTCCATTTATGTATCCTTTTGTTTTTAGTCTTCTACTTCACCCAGTAAGTAACTATATGAAAGGTAAATTTCTTCAATGATTGCTGCAACTTCGTCGCTTACGCCTTCATCACCTTCAAGTAGTCCCTCAGCATTGAATTGACATTGATAAAGTTTACCATCCAATCTAATTGTGATGTCCTGACCTTCAGCCAAGAAACCACTGTTTGTTGAATTTTCAAAATCATCTCTTCTTGAGAATAGAGTAAATTTATCTTTATATGGTGCACCAATGTATGGACAGAAAGTTTCACAGTTACCACATTCGTTACAGTAAGCATCGATGTGTACAATCTGGAAAGGATCTGTGAACATTCCTGTGTTTCTAACATCAACTGTTATGTTTGCACGGTTAGGACAAACTTCAACACATTTGTTACATAAGTAAGAACATTCGTTACATCTAAGACCTTCTGTTTCTAAGAAATTCTTAGCATCAGCACTTACCTGTTCTGTAATCTTGCCTTTCTTATCGCGAAGTTCTTTGTAATATCTATTCTCTTCAGCAACAACTGCTTCCATGTCAACATCATCATCGTCATCATCGTCGTCACATCCACATCCACATGATTCTTCGTCATGTTCATGATCATGATCACAATCGCAATCAGGATCTCCACATCCACAAGATTGGTCACCATTCTCTTTTCCAAGAATTGTATCAAGCAGAGCTTCAACACCTTTTCTAGCAGATGCAATACATTTTACTACAACAGATGGACCTGTTGTCATATCACCAACAAGGTAAACACCTTCTAGTGGAGATTCCAAAGTATCTTTATCGTATACAACACGACCTCTTTCATCACAAGGTAGGCCATAGTAGTTGGTCATATCTGTATCAACATGAGATGCAATAGCTGTAATGATGCTGTCACAAGGCATTGTGAATGTTTCATCAGTTGCGATAGGTCTTCTTCTACCAGATTCATCAGGTTCACCCAATTCCATCTTGTTAAGAGTCAGAACACCATCATTGTATTCACTAGGGTTTGTTAAGAATAAGTATTTGATACCATCTTCTAATGTGTATTCATATTCTTCCATGTCCGCAGGCATTTCTTTTACTGTTCTTCGATAAACAATAGTTACATCTTCAACACCGTCAACACGTTTTGCTGCACGAGCTGCATCCATTGCAACGTTACCAGCACCAAGAATTACAACATGCTTACCAAGTTTTACACCATCAGAACCCAATCTGAATGATCTTAAGAATGGCAATGCTTCAATTACGATATCATCTCCACCCTTCAATGAATAAGGATTGTCTTTTTCTGTACCAATTGCAAAGAAGATATAGTCATAACCAGCTTTCTTTAAAGCCTCAACTTTGGTTTCTTCTTTTGTAGCACCAAATTTGATATCAACACCATTTGCTTTGATGAATTCTACATCACTGTTGATTGCTTCTTCAGGAATTCTGAATTCAGGAATAACATTTCTTACTACACCACCAGCTGTTTCTTCTTTTTCAAAGATCTGTACCTGGAAACCAGAACGAGCTAGGAAGAATGCAGCAGATAGACCTGCAGGACCTGCACCGATTACAGCAACTTTGAAGTCACTCTTTTCGCTGGTTACCCACATATCCTTGAAACCTTTGAAACCATTTTCAACAGCCAATTTTTTGATCTCACGAATCTGTACGCTACCTTCATAGTCCTTACGTGAACAGCAAGTTTGACACTGGTGATCACAGATGAGACCTGTTATATAAGGAAGAGGGTTCTTCATGTAAATTACAGTCAATGCTTCAGCATATTTGCCTTCAGCCATCAATTCAACGTAATCTGGAATGTCTTGGTGAATTGGACAAGCTTCTTGACAAGGAGCTATGTAACAATCAAACATTGGAAGCTTTTCATCAACAGCTACTTTATCAGTACCTCTGAAAGCTTTATCTAAATATTTGCTTGAAAGACATGTATCAGCTAGTTTGTTTAATTTTTCAACGTCGATTTTATCCATATCCCAGTATTTGCTCTTGGATAAGATAGTTGCCATCTGTGCCAATCTAGAATAACCACCTGGATGAAGCATATCTGTTGCAACAGTAATAGGTCTGATACCTGTTTCAAAAATATCAGAAATTGTTAATGCATTTGCACCACCAGAGTAAGAAACAGGAAGAGTTCCGTTAAATTCTCTTGAAAGTTTTGCAGCAACGTTAACACTGATTGGCATCAAAGCTCTACCTGAAGCATACATCTCATCACCTGGAAGGTATCCTTGGTCATTTACAGAACCTAAAGTGTTTGTAAGTTTGACACCGAATTGTCTTCCGTTCTCTTTTGCAACATCCACAAGTCTATGTAACATAGAAACTGCATCTGCATACTGTAGGTCTTTTTCAAATGAAGTACGTGATAGGTGTAGATAATCATAACCAAGACCATCTAAAATCTCTCTTACTTTATCATAACCTAATAATGTTGGATTTAATTTAACAAATGTATCGATTTTCTTTTCAGTCAACATGTAGTTACAGATTGCTTCAATTTCTTTTGGAGGACAACCGTGCATTGTTGACAATGTAACACCTTTTACAATGTTCTTTGAAATTTTGCTTGGTAAGTCAGCCATTTTATCTTCCATACCAGCCCAATCTGAACCTGCAAATAAATCTTTTTCTTTTAATAAGGCATCAAGTTCTTCTAAGTATTCGTTGAACTTAGGATTTAATGATGCATCCATCATAGAATCAATATATTTTTGCATTTTAGGAGTTTTGATACCTGCTAGATCGTAACCTACAGACATGTTGAAAATAAAGGTTGGTTCTGTTACTTCACCTTTATTCATCAATGCTTCAATTAAGTAACAAATGATCCAAGCTTTAGCATATTCATCCCAAGCTTTCTCTAATGTATATTCTGTTGACCATTCTGTGTTATAGCCTTCATCTCTAGCATCAATACAAGGTTTTGGAATTTCAAGAGTATCCATAATTTGAACAGTCTTTACTTCTACAAAACGAGCACCAGCTAAATAGCTAGTTATTATATTTTGTGCTAATTGAGAATGTGGTCCAGCTGCTGGACCTACTGGTGTGGTACAACTCTGGCTGAATACATCAATTGATTTTTTTCTGTCATCTTTGAAGAATTGGTCTTTGGATAAACCAAATATTGAGTTCTGGTTTCTATACTCACCAGAGATTCTGTTAATTAGTTCCCCAAAAGGAACTGGACGCATGATATCACCCATTGTTAACTCCTTAATTCTGTATCGCTAGAAATACTAGCAAGTTCATACCTTCTATTCTAAAGCGTATTTACTATATGTCAACAATTTTCTGCAACAAATTGCAACATTCTCCATTACTATATGCAAAACTACCTATCTTTTCAAGATGAGCTAAGCATATATATAGTACTTTTTAAATTATTTTCGTCTTTAGCATAAGATCAGTAAAAAACAGATACAGGTTTTCATAATATTAATTATAAATTTGTATAAAGTATTTAGAAATTCTTTTTTTGGTGTATAAAATAAAAGAATTTTGGAAAAAATTTGAATTCTTGATAGATGACTTTACCACTTCAACTATAGAATATATTATAAGATTACATAAGAAAGTATCATCAATTGTAAATTTTGTAAAGAAATATTAAAATTTATTGCACCTTTTATCTCTGTTATCTATATAACAATTTGTATAATAATTACAGTTCCACAATATCGTAAATGCTAGTAAATACTTTTTAATCATATATTTAACTAAAACAAATTTTGAGTAATTAAAAATTACATTTTACGAAGTAATTAGAGTAGAAAATAACATATAATAAAATTTTTTGAGATTTTTCTTTACAAAGGTTCAATATAAGCTATAATTAACTAAGAAATTTATTGCAACCAAGAGAAGGAGTTATAAACTATGTTAATAAACTTAGAAGTAAATGATAAGATTCGCCAGAAGAACATCAAACGTTGTCGAGAAAAAGGAATACTACTTCCAACATTCAAAGAGATGTTAAATCCAAGTACAGTTTCTGATGATATCAAGGACAAGCTTTCAAAGACAGGTCTTTGGGATGTTGATCCTGTTAACTTATACAGAATTACTTGGCACAATGAACCAAAAGCTAAAGACGGCAAATTTGGTGATGTAAACTTCATTGAAGTTCCTCGCGAAATCAGCGGTGTAAAAGCTAGAATCATTGCATTAGCTGGTAAATGGTTCCCTTGTGGTGTTCATAAAGTTGGTGCAACTTATGCTTGTTTGGCTCCAGCTCTAGTAACTGGTAACTTCGACTCTGTAGACCAACAGGCTGTATGGCCTTCAACTGGTAACTACTGTCGTGGTGGTGCTTATAACTCTGCATTATTAGGTTGTTCTTCAATTGCTATTCTTCCAGAAGAAATGAGTCAGGAGAGATTCAACTGGTTAAAAACTGTAGCTGGTGAAGTTATTGCAACTCCAGGTTGTGAATCAAATGTAAAAGAAATCTTTGATAAATGTCATGAACTTGATGCTGAACGTGGTTCACATATTGTAATTTTCAATCAGTTTGAACAGTTTGAAAACTACCTATGGCACTATGAATGCACAGGTCAAGCAATGATTGATGTATGTCATAAATTAGGAATTAAGGATGAAGATGTAAAGGCTTACGTAAGTGCAACTGGTTCAGGTGGTACTTTAGCAGCTGGTGATCATCTTAAAAAAGAATACCCTGGAATCAAGGTTGTAGCAGCAGAAGCTCTTCAGTGCCCTACTCTACTAAGAAATGGTTTTGGTGGTCATAGAATTGAAGGTATTGGTGATAAGCATGTACCTTGGATTCACAATGTTAGAAACACAGATATGGTTGTTGCAATCGATGATGAAGATTGTATGGATGTTTACCGAATGTTCAATGAACCTGAAGGTAAGAAATATCTTGCAGAGAAAGGCGTAAGTCAGAGCGATATTGATAATCTTGAATCATATGGTATCAGTGGTGTTGGTAACGTTCTTGGTGCTATGAAAGTTGCAAAGTACTATGAAATGGATGAAGATGCAGTTATTCTAACAGTGTTGACAGATTCAAGTGAAATGTATACTTCTAGACTAAAAGAACTTGAAGACCAGATGGGTGTATGTGATAGAGATGATAGCATCCGTATCTATTATAAAGCTTTGATGGGTCAAAATATTGCAAACATGGCAGAGCTCAACTACTACGATAGATTGAGAATCCATAATCTTAAATACTACACTTGGGTTGAACAGCAGGGTAAAACTTATGAAGAGATCAACAGACAGTGGTATGACAAGACTTATTGGGAAGAACTTCCAAAAACAACTGCAAAAATTGACGAGTTGATTGAAGCTTTCAATACTGAAATTAAAAGTGGTAAATAATCCCTGAATTGATTAAATAAAAACAGGAATTTATAAAATTAAGAAAGGGCATGCGTGTAGCATGTCCTTTCGATACGAAAGAGGAATATAAAATGCGTTTCACTTATAAGTGCAATGATTGCGGTAAAGTAATCGAATCTGATGAAGTTGTTTATCAGTGTCCTGAATGTGCTAAAAATCAGGTTGCGGGAGAATTCCCAAAAGGTAACCTTGTGGTTCACTACAACAAAGAAGACCTTGCCGAACTAGCTAAAAAAGATCATGTAAGTATGTATGACTTCTTCCCATATGATGTACCAGATAAAAACGTATATCCTGTAGGTGGAACTCCACTAGCAAATCCCAAAAGACTTGCAAAGGAACTGGGCCTTACAAACCTAACTTGTAAACTTGATAGTGCATTACCTTCAGGTTCATTCAAAGATCGTGCCAGTCAGTTGATAGCTGCTCAGGCAATGCATTTCAACACAAACAAAATTGCTTTGGCTTCAACAGGTAATGCTGGTGCTGCAATGAGTTGTGCAGGTGCAGCTTACGGTCTTGATATCATTTTATTTGTTCCAGCTACAGCTCCTGCAAACAAATTGATGCAATCAGTTCTTTATGGTGCAACTGTTGTTCCTGTTAAAGGAACTTATGATGATGCATTTGCACTATCTATTGAATACACTGATAAATTTGGTGGAATCAACCGCAACACAGCTTACAACCCAATGACGATTGAAGGCAAGAAGAGTGTTTCTATTGAATTGTTCGAACAGATGGGCAGAGAAGTTCCTGATGTTATGTACGTTCCAGTTGGTGATGGCTGTATCTTCGCTGGTGTTTACAAAGGTTTCTATGATTTAAAAGAAGCTGGCTTGATTGAAAAGATTCCTCATCTTGTAGCAGTTCAGAGCTCAAAGAGCAATGCTATTGCACAGGCTTGGAAGAACAAGAATTTCAAGGCTATCAATGGTGCTTCAACTAGAGCTGATTCCATCTCTGTTTCAAACCCTGCAAATGGTAGAATGGCTGTTAGATACATCAACGATTCAAACGGTTGGGCAATTGAAGTTGAAGATGAAGACATCATCAACTCTCAGATTGAACTCACAAGCAAGGCTGGAATTTTTGTAGAACCTGCTGCAGCTTGTGCTTGGGCTGGTCTTAAAAAAGATGCAGAACATATCAAAAAAGAATTTGGTTCTGATGCCAATGTTTGTGTATTGCTCACAGGAACAGGTTTCAAAGATATGGCTGTATTTGAAGGAAGAGTTCAGATTCCAGAAGCTATTGAAAACAGCAAAGAAGCAGTTATAAAAAGATTCTCTAAATAATCTTTATTGACTAAAATAACACTCTCCCCTTGTAATTTAAGTGGAGAGTGTTTTTTTTACCTTAATATATGAAAAGTATTTCAATTAAAAAACCAATAATTTCTTTGACAAAAAAATACATATACGTTACTTTTAAATATCCTATAGGAGGAAAATATGAATCAATTTTTCATAGGACTTGGCATAGGTGCAGCCCTTGCCTTAGTTGTATTAATTGGAATGATTGCAAAAGGCCATAAGAAAACTTCTGAATATAAAGAAGAACTTACTAAACTCAAGAAAGTTCTTGTAAATAGAATGGATATTGAAAGTGATGGCTTGAATAACCTCAAGAAAGAATTGGCTGAAGTGAAACAGCAAAATGAGAATTTAAGAATTTCAATTTCGACATACTCTCAAAAACCTGGCAAGAAGGAAACAACAAGACTTCATATTTACCAGCTCGCAGCTGATCGCTTGATGATAAATGCACCGGGGTTTGCTTCTGCATGGCAAACTGCAATAAAGCAGAGTGAAACAGAATTCAACAAAGCTTTTACAGGTGATATAGCTTTTGTAAGAAAAGTGATCCCAGTGAAGACTGATGCACAGATCATCAGTGACGAAAACTAAACAAGATTATTGAATGGAGGATCGAATGAACGAATTTCTCATAGGTTTGGCTATTGGGATTGTCCTATCTGTTGTGGTGCTTATCTCTTTGTCAGTTAGAGCTCATAAAAAAGATTTAGAATATCAGGCAGAAATTGACAAATTAAAGAACATGCTTACTGACAGGATGGACATTGAAAGTGATAGCATAAGCACAATTAAATCAGAAATTAATGATCTGAAGAAGAAAAATAAAGAACTAAGAATAACTCTATCGTCTTACTCTCAAAAACCAGGACGTAAGGAGATAACCAGACTGCACATATACCAAGCAGCAGCAGAAAGTTTGATGCTCAATGCACCAGGTTTTGGTCCTGCATGGCAAGCTGCCCTCAAAGAAAGTGAGGGAGAGTTTGAAAAAACGTATTTAGGTCTTCACCCTTTTGCTCGTCGTATTATTCCTGGAAGCAGCAACAGTGCAAAAGAAATAACAGATAATTCAAATTAATTTTAAATTATTTGTGGCTTAAAAAAACTGCTGAAAGAGTATTCAGATACTTCTTTACAGCAGTTTTTTTACGTTTGAATCAACAATTCTTTTACAAATTATATCTCAAATTAAGCTCTATTTGCGTTCTTAACTTCTTCAAGTTTGAATTCTTTAGCAAGTTTGATATCACTCAAATAGCAACCCATTGTTTTCCATCCACCTGTCAGATTGCTGACATTTGAAAAACCATGTTGAGCTAAGATACGACATGCAATGTGACCTCTGAGTCCAATAGCACAGGTAACAATTATCTCTCTATCTTTTGGAAGTTCATCAAGATGCTCTCTCAATTCAGTGTGAGGAATCAACATAGCATCTTTATAATATCCTGCATCCCATTCTTCTTTCTGTCTAACATCCAACAGAAGAGCACCATTTTCAAGTCTATTCAAAGCCTCTTTATAATCAATTACATTATCAAGACCATCAAAGTCATTCAAAGCTATGAATCCAACCATGTTCAAAATATCTTTTGCACTGTTGAAAGATGGAGCATAAGCCTGTTCAAAGCCTGCCAGATCCTCAATTGTTCCACCAAAATTGATGGTTGAAGAGAGTACATCAAGTTTTTTTGCAACATCACTGTAACCTACAGATTGACCACCATAGATCTCACCTGTTTCAGGGCTGTATAAAACTTTAACTGAGAGTTGCTGTGCACCAGGATAGTATCCTGCATGATTTCCTGCATGTGTTATGACTGATTTGTATTTCAAACCAGCTCTTTCAAGAGCTCTTTCATTCAAACCAACAGAGCCAGCCTGTAAATCAAAGATTTTAGCTATGCTGTTGCCATATGTACCTTTATAAGGACGACAGGAACCTTTTACAATGTAATCTGCACAGAGACGAGCCATTTTATTTGCAGGTCCAGCCAATGCTATGGCATTGTTTCCTTCTGTATTTGGAGCTGGATATTCAATTGCATCACCAAGAGCACTTATGTTTTTATCGTTTGTTAGACAATTTTCATCTACGATGATGTGACCTCTAGGTCCAACTTCAATTCCTGCATCCTGAGCAAGTTTGGAATCTGGTCTGACACCGATTGAAAGAACAACAAAATCTACATCTTCAATTTTAGCATCAGGTAAAATTACATTCACATTCTTACCATTGTCTTCAATGCCCTGAAGAGCTTGAGATAGATACAGATTTATACCATTATCTCTCAATGTCTGATGAACAGGTGCTACCATCTCTCTATCAAGAGTGATCATTACCTGAGGTGCAGCTTCAACTAAAGAAACATCGAGACCTTTCTCTTTGAGGTTTTCAGCCATCTCAATACCAATAAAACCACCACCAATAACAACGGCTTTCGTAGAGGTCTTCATAACTTCCACTACTTTATCAATATCTGGAACATTTCTAACAGTCAGAACTCTTTTGTTATCAATGCCTTTAATTGGGGGAACAAATGGAACACTGCCAGGGCTCAATACCAAATGATCATAACTCTGTGTGCTCTTCTCTTTTGTGATGACATCAATAGCTTCAATAGTTTTATTCTCTCTATCAATTGATATCACTTCAGTGTTCTGTTTTACATCAATTTTAAAATCATTCATCAATTTACTAGCAGGAGCAACAAAAAGAGCATCTCTAGATTCAATTGTTCCACCAGCATAATATGGTAATCCACAGTTGGCAAAGCTAACATAGGGTCCTTTTTCATACATGATAATTGTTGCATACTCATCAAGTCTTCTGATTCTAGCTGCAACACCTGCACCACCGGCCACACCGCCTACAATAACATAAGTTTTAGTTTCCATAGTTTCTACCTTAAATTAAATTTACTCTTCGCGAGATTCAGTAATCTCGTCTAACGCCTTCTGTAGGTAATCAGGAAAGGGAAGATCTGTTTGATGCAAACTATCTAAAAGTACTGAGCCCTCTTTTGAAAGATTTAAAACTACAATTCTTTTATCTTTTTGAGAGGTATGTCTGACAGTAAGGCCTTTTGATTCCAAAGCTGAAATCAACCTGCTTGCACGAGAAGGTGATAAGTTCATATCTTTTGCAAGTTTTGCTGGTTCTTTCTTTCCAGAACCTATGGAACAAAGCATTGCAGCTTCTTTAAATGTCAAACCACTGCAATCTTTCAAATAAGCTTCAGTTGTTTTTAAATCTTCTAATAATTTGGATAGTGAACATAAATCCATATCTAACTCCTCATTCAATGCTAATTCTTATGTTATTGTTTCAACTTCAAAATAACAAAAAAAAGATTACCAAAGCAATAGCTAATTGTGAAATATTGTTATTATTAACAATTGCTAGCCTATATTATTGCTAATAAAAATATTTGCTACTATTAATCATTGCTACTAGCAAAGATATTACCTATATTTTTATTTGTCAATAAATAAAGGATAAAAATATATCAATACAAATATATTTAATTTTATTACTGCATTTATTTCTCAATATGATTCCTATAAAGGCATGATTATTATATTACTATATAAATATTGAATTGATTGTTCCAAGCTATCGGATTTTTTGAGCCCATTGCATCTGTAGATTTTCAAGGACACTTAATTTCAATCAGATCACAAACAGCTCGCTCTTACTGATGATTAACAAGAAAGTAATTTACATATTGCAGTTGCAGAGAGTCAATATACTTGCATTTTGTAGATATCCTGCCACATGAAATACGATATCAATTCAAATTACTTGAGATCATCACATCAATTGTCTTCACCTCATCACATATACAATACAAACATTCTCTTATCTCAACTCGCTTGGTTACAGCTGATTTGGTTTTGCAATTTTAGGTTGAAAAATATGAATAATTCATAACCAATTCGGAACAATTAATTATCATTGATATCAAAAAACACCTTAAAATAACGTCGTTAAATATATGTTTATATAATTTTTATTGATTTTTTTTATTAATTATCATTTTTTTTACAATCAAAAAATCAGTTAATTATTTGTCAGATATAGAAACAGCAATGAGATAGGATTTTTTGCCTGCTGCACTGTCAAAAAATAATGCGCAAAATTACCTGAACATAGTTGACGTAAAAAGGGGATTTTGATATGTTAATGCTCAGAGCCGAGGTGGTGGAATTGGTAGACACAAGGGACTTAAAATCCCTTGTCCGTAAGGGCGTACGAGTTCAAGTCTCGTCCCCGGCATCTTTTGTTTTTTATCTATTTAAACAAAATCAAAAATAAATAGTTAATCTATACTTAATGTGTTAGATTCGCCGAGGTGGTGGAATTGGTAGACACAAGGGACTTAAAATCCCTTGTCCGTAAGGGCGTACGAGTTCAAGTCTCGTCCCCGGCATAAACTGAGCAGTACTTTTAAAGTAGTGCTTTTTTTATACCCAAATTCTCTGAATGTTGCCGTTCTGCATTCATCTGCAAATTGCACTGCACTCTTCGCAATCATTTTTTCAGAATTTCAAACTTGATATCTGATTTACTTTTTACTTCAATCTTTCTATCATATCAGTATTAAAATTCAAGGATCAAAATATATGTCGAAAAACAAAAAGAAATCTAATGAAAAACGAATGAAAGCACTGAATAATTCAACAGTTCAAAACCTTCTGTACACAGATTCTCATTTTCATTATACAGGAATGCTAGAGGCTTCAGCCAAAATAAAGAGTGACAGAGAAGCAATAAATGATCCTTGGATGGAAGAAGAAGCAATATCAAATTTGATAAATTCAGAGAATTTCCAAGGAATGGATATTGGAACCAACTTTGATGACCTGCCAAATAGATACAATCTTCTAAAGGACCATTCAAGAATACATTTATCAGCTGGTATTGGACCATGGGGTACTGATAGAGAAGAGAGTGTAGATTTTCAGATAAATAAATTCAAAGAAAACATCGAGAGATATCCAATCTCAGCAATAGGTGAGATTGGTCTTGATTATTATTGGAATTATGGAACTCCTGAAAAACAGGAGGAGCTCTTATTGAGACAGATTGAGATATCGGAAGATATGCATCTTCCAATTATAATTCACACTCGAGATGCTGATGATGCAACAATAAAGATATTGAAAGAAAGGACCTTTAAATATGGTGGAATCATTCACTGCTTCTCTGGTTCAAGAGAGCTGTGTGATGTTGCATTGAGCAGAGGTTTCTTAATTTCTTTTGCAGGTCCAATAACCTACAAAAAAAACGAAGAGCTCCGTGAAATTCTAAAAACTGTTCCACAGAGCTCCTTATTATTGGAGACAGATTCTCCATATCTTCCTCCAGAACCTTTTCGAGGTAAGTACAACACCCCCACTTTGATTCCTTTGGTATATGAAAGAGCAAGCGAGATCAATAAAGTTTCGATTCAAGAGCTTTCCAAAACTGTATCAAAGAATTTTTCAGACCTGCTTGGTAATCCCAAACGCCTTGATTGAGAGATATCTGTCCACTCTCTCTCTGCTGCTCATCAAACAGTGGAGAGAGATCTGTATAAACAATATTATCTATTTGATTGCGTTTAACTGTCTCATCCAAATTCTCTGGAATTGTATAGAGAAATGTATCATCAGAAGCAACAAACTCACTCAATAAAGTTGAGCCTGTGAACACAATTTTATTGATTCCTTCACTCTTTATTTTTTTTATTTTAGATAGAGCAAATTGCTTTAGCTCATCACCATCAAGGTCTATATGCGTCAGACCTGCATTCCCATATTCTGTTATAAAATCTTCCGCTCGTTTCTCACTTAAAGGCCAAGATTTATCACTTATTATATATAGTGGCAAATTCTGCTTCTTCAATTTATTGGCAACTGCAATCCATCCATCATTATTTTCATCTAAAAGTGCATTGATAACATTTTTATTGTTTGATTCATATCCAATAGAAATGATTTCATTATCAATTACAGAGGTACCTTCTTTATAACTGTAGGCAACAAGTGGAGACAT
>JALNVT010000021.1 GCA_023231265.1 Sphaerochaetaceae bacterium | reverse complement strand
GAAAGATTTCAGTAGCTTTTTGTTCATAATTTTCTCCAGTACTGGAGGCTCGGTAAAATACCCAAGTCCTAGTGAGTTATTTTTCGTACCAACATGAGGTAATCTGAGTTTATATTGCTATATTTACAGTGGCCGGTCCCTGAGAGATTTTCACTCTCTTCCCCTCAAAAAATGTCGAATTTACTTTATTATAAAGCGAATTAATTTTCTTGTCTTTAATATTTATTTAAAGTCTTAAAACTTTTTCAATAAAAAACAAAAATAAGAATATTAATTATGTAACTCTACAGATAAGGTTATTTAAGAGATTTATTATATTTTCTTTTTTTTAATATAAAAGCTTTTTAACAGTGTTGGTCTTTTAGCATTATCATTGTTGCTATTTCCTTTAAATTCTAGTAATATTTGTTTTAACATTTGTTATAAGGAGTCCTTGTTTTCATGGAAGTAAAAGTACGTTACGCACCTTCTCCAACTGGCTTACAACATATTGGAGGAGTTAGAACAGCTCTATTCAATTATTTTTTTGCGAAAAGTCAGGGTGGAAAATTCATATTAAGAGTAGAAGACACTGATCAAGAAAGATACAGCGATGAATCATTGCAAGATTTATATGACACATTAGAATGGTTGAACATTAAATGGGACGAAGGTCCTGTAGTAGGTGGACCTAATGGTCCTTACATTCAATCAGAACGTTTTGATTTATATCAAAAATATGCAAAACAGTTAGTTGAAGATGGTCACGCTTATTATTGTTACTGCTCATCTGAAAGACTGGATGAAGTAAGAAAACAACAACAAGAAAGCAAAAGCTCCTACCAAGGTTATGATAGACACTGTCGTAATTTAAGCCCAGAAGAAATAGCTGAAAAAGAGAAAGAGGGCATAAAACCTGTAATTAGACTTAAAGTTCCTACTGAAGGTAAAACTACTTTTCATGATGTACTTATGGGTGATATTACAAGAAAAAATAAAGATATCTCTCCAGATCCTATTCTTTTGAAGAGTGATGGATTTCCAACATATCATTTAGCAAACGTCATTGATGATCATTTGATGGGAATTACTCATATTATGAGAGCTCAAGAATGGATTCCATCAGGACCTTTACATATTCTTCTTTATAAAGCATTTGGTTGGGAACCTCCTGTATATTGCCATTTACCAATGGTTATGGGAAAAGATGGTAAGAAATTATCAAAGAGACATGGCTCAACATCTGTTCGTGATTTCAGAGAAAAAGGATATCTTCCTGAAGCTTTGATGAATTATGTAACATTGGTTGGTTGGTCTTTTGATAGTGAGAGAGAATTCTTCTCTCAGGAAGAACTTGAAAAATTATTTGATATCACGAAAATCAGTAAATCTCCTGGTATTTTTGACTATAAGAAACTTGATTGGTTCAATGGTCAGTACATCAGAATGATGAGTGATGAAGATTTAGGTAAAGCTCTTCTTCCTTATTTACAAAAAGCTGGATATGTTGATGGTGAATTTATAGGTGATAAAAAGGCTAAATTTGAAGAACTTGTAGTTGCAGTAAAACCAAGATTGAAAGTTTTATCTGATATTGTTGGTCTTGCTTATTTCCTATTCACAACTCCTGAAGTTGCTCCTGCTGAGATGTTTGTTGCCAAAAAAATGGACTTGAAATCATCATATGAAGCACTTGTTAAGGATTATGAAATAATTAAATCTAATCTAGATAATGGTAAATCATTTGAGGATGCAGAAGCCGATATCACCCAGATGGCAAAAGATATTGGTGTGAAGGTTAATGGTGTTTTCACTCCATTAAGAGTTGCTTTAACAAGCACCACAGTTTCACTACCTATGAGTGATACATATAATCTTCTTGGTAAAGAAGAAAGTTATAGAAGAATTGAAGCAGCATTGAAAATGCTTGAGAAAGAGGTACAGTAAAAAATGGCTAAGAATAAGAAAAAACAGACCGAACTTGATAAAATTGTTTCTTTATGTAGACGAAGAGGATTTATCTTCCAATCAAGTGAAATATATGGTGGATTGAATGGTGCTTATGATTACGGACCATTAGGCGTACAATTGAAAAACAACATCAGAGACCTCTGGTGGAAAGAAATGACTCAAATGCATGATGACATTGTAGGTCTTGATGCATCAATTCTTATGGCTTCAAAGGTATGGGAAGCATCTGGTCATATTAAGAACTTCAGTGATCCAATGGTTGACTGTAAGGAATGTAAATCACGTTTTAGAGCAGATCAAATTGATCTTGAAGCTCCATGTCCTGTTTGTGGTAGTAAGGATTCTTTCACAGAGCCTAGAGATTTCAACTTGATGTTCCAAACTCATATTGGTGCTAACAGTGGTTCTGCTTCAGAAATTTACCTAAGACCAGAAACAGCTCAGGGTATCTATGTTAACTTTAGAAATGTTGTTGATTCATCGAGAGTTCAAATTCCTTTTGGTATTGCTCAAATTGGTAAGTCATTCAGAAATGAAATTACAACAAAGAACTTTATTTTCCGTTCTTGTGAATTTGAACAGATGGAAATGCAGTTCTTCTGCAAACCTGGTGATGATGAAAAATGGTTCCCTTACTGGAGAGAGCAGAGAATGGCTTTCTACGAAAAGATGGGTATCAGAATGGATCATTTAAGATGGCACCAACATGGTCCTAAAGAATTAGCTTTCTATGCAAAAGATGCTTATGATATTGAATATAACTTTGTTGAGCCAATGCAATGGCAGGAGCTTGAAGGTGTTCATAGCAGAACTGATTATGATTTGACTCAACACTCAAAATTCTGTGGTAAGCAACAAGATTATTTAGATCCTGTAACTCATGAGAAATATATCCCATATGTAGTAGAAACATCAGCAGGTCTTACAAGAAATGTATTGATGGCTCTATGTGATGCATATGATGAAGAAGTATTGACAACTGAAAAGGGTGAAGATGTAAGAACTGTACTTCATTTCCATCCAAACCTAGCTCCTGTTAAAGTTGCTGTATTGCCTTTGGTTAAAAAAGATGGTATTGCTGAAATGGCTAAAGAGTTAGAGCAGTCTTTAAGAGAAGAATTCCCAACATTCTATGATCAAGGTGGTGCAATTGGTCGTCGTTATAGAAGAATGGATGAAATTGGTACTCCTTATTGTGTAACAGTTGACTATGATACTAAAGAAGATAATACCGTCACTCTACGTTTCAGAGATTCAATGGAACAGGTTAGAATCCCAATGAGTGAATTGGTTGCAACAATTAAAGAATCAACAAAGAACTACAAAAGGAAGTAAGGATGAATAGCGCATTACAAACTTTAATAGATAGAGGTTTTGTTAAGTCTTGTACAAACTTAGACGGACTCAGTGATTTAATGGACAAAGAACCAGTAACTTTCTACGTTGGTGTAGATCCTACAGGTAAGTCTGTTCACGTTGGTCATATGGTTCCTTTCTTTGCAATGCATCATTTACAGGAAGCAGGTCATAACCCAATTGCTCTTGTTGGTGGTGGTACTGGTATGATTGGAGATCCTTCTGGTAAAACAGAAATGAGACAGATGTTAACTCCAGAACAGATTGAATCTAATGTTGTTAACATAAAAAAACAACTTGGAACAGTTGTTGATTTCTCAAAGCAAGCTACAGATTCAGCAATGGGTCAAGCTGTGATGATGAACAATGCTGATTGGCTAACTAATCTTAATTATATTGATTTTTTAAGAACAATTGGTCGTCATTTCTCTGTTAATAAAATGTTATCATTTGAGGCATACAAGCAAAGACTCGAAAGAGGTCTTTCATTCATTGAATTTAACTATCAATTGCTTCAATCATATGATTTCTTAACATTATACAGAAAAACTGGTTGTCGTCTTCAAATTGGTGGAGATGATCAGTGGGGTAATATTGTAGCAGGTATTGAATTGACTCGTAAATTAGAGAAGGTTGAAACTTTTGGATTGACTTTCAATTTAATTATGAGAGCTGATGGTAAGAAGATGGGTAAGAGTGAGAAGGGTGCTGTATTCCTAGATCCTGAAATGTACTCTCCATATGATTACTACCAATACTGGAGAAATGTAAATGATGCAGATGTTGTAAAATTCTTGAAATTGTTTACATTCCTACCTTTAGAAGAGATTGCCCAGTATGAGAAACCAGGTGTAAACATCAATGAGGCTAAAGAAAGACTTGCTTATGAACATACTTTAATAGTTCATGGTAAGGAAGAAACCGAAAAAGCTAGAACAGCTGCAAAAGCAATGTTCAGTTCTGATGCTCCATCTAGCGTAGAACAAAGAAAAGGTATGCCAAGCATGGAAATGGCTAAAGCAGACCTTGAAGCTGGTGTTCCTGTATTGAATTTGTATTCTTCAACATCTCTCTGTTCTTCAAACGGTGAAGCAAGAAGACTTGTTACAGGTGGTGGTGCAAGTATCAACGGTTCTAAAATCACTGATCCTAAAGCTGTGATTAAAGCTGATTTACTTGATGATGAGGGTGAATTAATTTTAAGAGCAGGTAAGAAGAGATTCTTCAGAATTATTGTAAAATAATCTAATTGATTAGGATTATATCAAAAAAAGAGAGTGAAGCATTTTGTTTTATTCTCTTTTTTTGTATACTTATTTTATAGTAATAAAGGAGATATCGAATATGAATAAAAAAATATTAAGTTTTTTCGCAATTGCATTGATTGTCGTTGCACCAGTATTCTCTCAAGCAGCATATGAAGCTCAGAGAAATGGTTCAGAAGAGAATTTGAATGAAAGTGTCAATCTTAATTTAGCTGTAATGGCAGGACCTACTGGTTTTGGTAGCGCAGGTCTGTCTCAAAATGAAGGCAAAATTGATGATACTTTGAGTGTGACTACAAAGGTTTACTCATCCCCAACTGAAGTTATTGCTCAAATTGCAAAAGGAACAGAAGATGTTGCTGCTCTTCCAAGTAATTTGGCTGCAGTTCTTTACAATAAAGGTCTCAAAATCAAACTTGCTGCAGTTATTGGTAATGGTATGCTATCTGTGATTTCAAGTGATGTAACAGACCCTTCTCAACTTGTTGGAGAGTCTATTTCAATTCCTGGTGGCCCAGCTTCAACTCCAAATCAATTAGCAAAATTATTGATAAGTGATAATGGTTTGACAGAGGATGATTTTGACTTAGAATATGGTGTTACATCTTCAGCTCAATTATCTCAGTTATTGATTGCAGAAAAAGTGAAGACAGCATTGCTTCCAGAACCTTTTGTTACTATGGTACTTTCAAGCAATAAAAACATCAAAAAGATTTATGATGCACAGTATGGGTACAAATTAGCAACCGGAATGGATAACTATCCAATGACTGTTCTTGTGGTACAAGATAAATTTGCACAAGAGTATCCAGAAGCTTTAAAGGTTTTCTTAAAGGCTTATGAAGGTAGCACTACATTTGTAGTTTCAAATCCTGAAGAAGCAGGTACTTTGATAGAGAATATGGGAATCATGAATCAGAGCATGGCAACTCCTGCTATTCCAAACTGCAACCTTACTTATGTTGATGCTAAGGACGCAAAGAGTGAGATTAATTCGTATTATGAAATGCTATTTAACTTTGCCCCAAGTTCTGTAGGTGGATCTTTACCTGGTGATGATTTTTATCTGTAATAATTATAATAAAAATTGATTTACATTGTTTATTTTTAATTTACGAAATGTCCCTCTTGTTAACTTGGAAAAACCAAGAAGAGGGGCTTTTTTTATATCAATAAAGATATTATTGAGTGTGCATCTCTTGATTTTGGATGTTTTAGGAGGTCTTAATTTATCCTTACCTATTTTTCAAAAAATGATGAGATATGAATTAAATCAGTGTATAATGAGATGAAAGAGAATTGTTCTAAAATAATTGGCTGTATGAAGAAATCTCTATAATTTTCTGGTGAGAACTGATTTGATGGTTATATTTTAAATTTTCAATATATTAGCTATAATATGTTATACAAAGGAAGTGTATGTGAAGAAACTTATTTCTGTAATTAAAACCTATATTATTTTCATCTTTTCAATAATCTGTATATTGATGGTATGGCAGATTGCATCTCATCTTTTAGGCTCTGATATATTGCTTCCAAGTGTTTTTTCAGTATTGAAAACATTTGTATCTCTTTTTGGTAATAAAACTTTCTCTATGGATGTATCTTTTACCATATATAGGGCTTTTAAAAGTTTTGTAATCATTGTTATCTCTTCTTCTGTATTGGGTGTGTTTGGTGGTAAATATAAGGCTATAGGTTTATGGATGAACCCAATATTGACCGTTTTGAAATCCACTCCAGTGATGAGTGTTATATTGCTTGCATTTATTTGGTTCCAAACCGGAACTGTTCCTGTTTTTTCAGCATTTCTGATGGCTTTTCCTATAATGTATATGCAGATGGAAACTGGATATAAAAGTTTGGAAGAGGAGATGATTCAAATGTGCAATTTGTATGGATTTACAAAACAAGACCAGGTTATTCATTACATAATTCCTTCTTTGACAAAATCATTTATTATAGGATCAAAACAAACTCTCTCTATGATATGGAAAGTAGTAATTGCGGCTGAGGTTCTCACTGTTCCAAAATATGGTGTGGGATCCAAAATGCAACTCTCACAGATGCAACTCGAAACTGGTTCTGTCCTGGCGTGGACTCTTGTCGCAATAATGTTAACCGCTCTAGGGGATATTTTGTTTTATGGTATCACAAAGATGATAGCTTCAATGAGCAATTCAAAAAAAAGGAGCAGAGCTTTATGAGAATACAAAATCTAACTTTTGCTTATGGTTCTGATAAAATTTTTGATAATTTTAGTGTAACAATACCTTCAAAGAAAATATGTACAGTAGTTGGAGGTTCAGGATGTGGAAAAAGTACTTTGCTAAAACTGATTGCATCTTTAATACAAAAGCAGAGTGGCGAGATCATACTTGATGAGACTGAAATGGGGCCTGTAAGTTATTTATTTCAGGAACCACGATTGCTACCAACTGAAAATGTATATTCAAATGTAGAGCTTGTTCTGAAATCCTCTATAAAAGATGATGCAGAAAGAAAAGAAAAAGTTTTTTATTATTTAAAGAGAGTTGGCCTTTTTCAAGATAGAACCAAATATCCTTCAGAACTTTCAGGAGGAATGAAACAGAGAGTTGCAATTGCTAGAGCTTTTGCATATCCTTCTAAGCTCATACTGATGGATGAGCCGATGCAAGGACTCGATATTAAGAGTCGTCAGGTAGTACTTGGTCTCTTTGCTGATTTATGGGAGAAAGACCCTAGAACGACTCTATTTGTGACTCATGATTTACGTGATGCAATTACCCGAGGTTCTTCCATTTTAGCTTTAGGTGATCCAAACAATCCTGTTGATTTTATTGATGTTGATTCAATGAGACCTTTGAATGATGAGAAATATGGGGTTCTTGAAACAAGACTTCTTGATGCTATCTTGATTTGATAGATTGTTTTTCCTGATACTATATAAAAGGACTCAGCAGCAATGTGGACTTAGAGAGATGTTTTAAATATTGAAATATAATTAAAATAAGAAAGGATATTATAAGGTTTGGAGCCTATGTAATATCCTTTTAAATTATAAATTGACCGCCGTCTTCATAAATGGATAACGGCGGAATTAGAGGTAAGCATCTTGAGATGCTTGCCTGCTAGATTGAAATTAACTATTTACTATAGTTCTTTTTTCCATAAACCATGAACATTGCAGTATGCATATGCTGCTACTACTTTATCACCATTTGCGATTGCAAAATCAGCTTCAGGTTTATCAGCAGCTGTAAGTTTAACTCTTTGGCCACCTTTTTCTGTCTGTAAGAAAATGAACTGAATGTAATGTTTTTCCATCATTGGATGTTCTACATCACCAAGTACTACATGTACCTGATCACCAGTTATTGTTACTACAGGTGTATGTTTTTCGTTATATTCTGTGTGAGCTTCTAGCTTAGCCATCTCTTCTCCACAGCATACCAATTTAGGTCCTGCATCAACTGTTTTTACAGCAATGTTTCCACAATGATTACAAATATAAAATTCTTGTTCTGTCATATTTTTTACTCCTCTATTAAGTATAGCACGATTTTAAAAAAAAGGTACTGTTTTTTTCTTATTGATATCTATTATCATTAATATGGATTAATTAATCAATACCTTTTGTTAATTATTGACTAATTTTAATAAAAACACCTTATTTTTCTTAAATAAGGTGTTTTTGTCTATAAATTTTCTTTTATATATATGTGAGTTGGGCAGATGTAATCATCAATTTTCTTTTTTTTATTATATATCATTTCATATTCAAATATATATTTTAATGAGAAATATCCTTGGTTGAATGGGGCTTGGGTTACTGTTGCATCAACAATCCCAATATTGATGTAGTGCATTGTTTCTTTTACTTTATCAAAACAGAGTACAATAGGTTTGTTGTCAGCTCGTTCTTCAAGAACTGCTTTTCCAACACCATCACTACCACCTGCGCCTAAGTAGATGGTATTTATCTCTGGATATTTGATCAGTGCTTTTTTTGTGATGAGGTAAGCTCTTTCAATATCATCAAGAGTTTCATCTTTTTCAACAATATGATAATCTGTATTGTTTCTATCAAGTGTATCGATAAAACCTTTCAGTCTTTCATTATGTCCAAACATTTTATAAGAACCGTTTAGGAGCAGAATCTCTCTCTTGGTCTTTGTCATCAAGTTTAAAATTCCTGCACATGTTTGACCTGATTTGAAATAATCAGCACCTACGTAGAACAGTCTTTTGGATTTTGGAATATCTGTGTTAACACATGCGACACTTATTCCACTGTCAATGAGAGCGTTTATCTTTTTAATAATCAATGGATGATCAATTGTAGTTAATAACAATGCATCACAATTTTGTTTGACTAGGTTATCAATCTCTTTGAGGTGAGATAAGACTTCAAATCCTTTTATATGTAAAATAATATAGGTAAGTCCAAAATCTTTATTTTCATCGTAAGCTTTTTCAAAACCTTTTATTATTGACTCAAAAAAGTTATTTCCAATATCTGGAAGAAGACATCCAACTTTTAAAGGTTTTTTTTTGGCTGCAAGCAATCTTCCTGCTCGGTTGGTTTTATATCCCATATCCTTAGCAATAGTTTTTACTTTCAATGAAACTTCTTTATTTACGCCAGGGCGATTATGAAGAACTCTATCTACTGTTCCTCTCGATACTCCGGCTTGCTCTGCTATATCTTTTATTGTTGCCATAATGTGTTAATATAATGAATTGTTGCAGAATAATCATCAATATTCTGCAACTTTTCAATACTATTTAGCTGATTGTTTCTTTTTAGACATTACATCAAATAGAACTGCAGCTAACAATACCAAACCTTTTACAGCTTTTTGCCAGTTAGCATCAATACCTAAAATAGACATACCATTGTTCAATACACCCATTAAAATAGCACCAATTATACTACCTGCGATTGTTCCTGTACCACCGTAAGCACTTGCACCACCAACAAAACATGCACCAATTGCATCTAGTTCGTATGCATTACCAGCAGATGGAGTTGCACTGTTAAATCTAGCTACACAAACAAGTGCTGCAATAGCTGATAAGAATCCCATATTTGTGTATGCACTGAATAATATTTTATTTGTATCAATACCAGATAGAACAGCAGCTTTTTCATTTCCACCCATTGCATAGAAATGACGACCATAAGTAGTTTTTGATGTGAAATAACTGTAGATAGCAACAATTACTGACAACCAAATTAATACTACAGGAAGACCTTTGTGACGTCCTAGTAATGATGCGAACCATAAAATCACAGCAGATAATAGTGCTATCTTCATTAAAGTGAAGTTCATTGGATCAACATCATAACCTTTTGAAACTTTGTTGCTTCTGCCTCTAAGTGTTGAATAAATTAAGAATATACATGCAACAATTCCTATTGTCATGGTAAATATTAATTTAAATGCATCAGATGCATCAGATCCGGGAAGATAGCTTGTAAATAATCTTAGATAGTTAGAAGGAAAAGGTGAGATTGTCATACCATTCAATATAACGTTTGCAAGTCCTCTAAATAATAGCATTCCAGAAAGAGTTACAATGAAAGCTGGTATTCTCATATAAGCTATGAAATATCCTTGCCATGCACCAAGTCCAATTCCTAATAAAATACATATTGCAATTGTTAAATATATATTTAATCCAAGTTTTACTGTTAATACACCAGCAACAGCTCCCACTAAGCAAACAGTAGAACCTACAGACAAATCAATGTTACCACCTGTTAATATACAGAGAAGCATACCAACAGCTAATATTACAACATATGCATTCTGATTTATCAAGTTTGAAATATTAGCAGGTGCTAAAAGAGAACCTTTATCTGCAGATATTATCAATATTTGAAATAATGCCATAACTGCAATTAATGCAATTAGCATTGTATTATCTTTTAATAATTTTTTTGTATTTATTTTCTTTATCGCCATGACTAAACCTCCGCGTCATTTTTAACAATCATGCTCATTATTCTTTCTTGGGTTGCTTCTTCTTTAGAGAGTTCCCCAACGAACTTACCTTCGTTCATAACGTAGATACGATCACACATACCGAGTAATTCAGGTAGTTCTGATGAAATCATGACAACAGCTTTTTCTTTTTCGACCATTTCATTCATCAATGTATAGATTTCATATTTAGCTCCAACATCAATACCACGAGTTGGTTCATCAAGGAAGAGAATATCAGGTTCAGTAAATAAGCATTTACCAAGTAATACTTTTTGCTGATTTCCTCCACTCAATGTGCTTACCTTCTGTTCTTCGCTTGAACACTTGGTGTGCATCTCTTCTATGTATTTCTTAGCAAATTTGATCTCCAAATCTGGATCAATTGTGATTCCTTTTGATATTCTTGTGAGTTGTGATAGGGTGGTGTTCTCTCTGATTGTATTATCAAGAACCAAGCCATTACCTTTTCTATCTTCAGTAACATATGAGAGTTTATGTTCAATGGCTTGTTTTGGAGTATTCATTACAACTTCTTCTCCATTGATATAAGAATGTCCTCCTTTGAATGTTCCGTAAGTATGTCCGAATATACTCATAGCTAATTCAGTTCTTCCAGCTCCCATAAGTCCACTGATACCAACTATTTCTCCTCTGTTTACTTTGAATGAAACATCATCGCAAACAAGCATATCTGAATATGTTGGATGAGATACTGTCCAGTTCTTAACTTCAAATATTGTTTTCCCAATTTTTGGGGTTCTGGGAGGGAATCTGTTTGATAAATCACGACCAACCATTGCAGCTATAATTTTATTCTCATCAAAACCTTCTTCTTTTGTCATTGTTGTGATTGTGGAACCATCTCTAATAACTGTTACGCTATCTGCAACATATGCAATCTCATTTAATTTATGAGAGATAATAATACTGGTCATTCCTTCTTTTTTAAATTGAAGTAGAAGATTAAGTAAATTCTTTGAATCCTGTTCATTCAAAGATGCTGTTGGTTCATCTAAAATCAGAAGTTTTACATCTTTAGTTAGTGCTTTAGCAATTTCAACAAGTTGTTGTTTTCCAACTCCAAGTTCTTTTATAAAAATTCTTGAATCTTCTTTTAATCCTACAAGCTTTAAATATTTGTTAGCTTTGCTGAATGTATCGTCCCAATTTATGTTGAACGTAGATCCTTGCTCATTACCAAGAAACATATTTTCGCCGATTGTCAGTAAAGGTACAAGTGCTAATTCCTGATGAATAATTACAATACCTTTCGTTTCGCTATCATGTATATGTTCAAATTTACACTGTTCACCTTTATATATTATATCGCCTGTAAAAGATCCATGGGGATATACACCACTGAGTACGTTCATCAATGTTGATTTACCAGCACCATTTTCACCTACAACAGCATGTATCTCTCCTTCTTTTACTTGAAGATTTACGTTATCTAAAGCTTTTACACCTGGGAACAGTTTTGTAATATTTTTCATCTCAAGAATATTGGATGCCATTTCTTACTCCCCTTAAAAATAGGACAGGCCAAGAGCCTGTCCGTTATTGTTAACTCAAACTTTTATAGTCCAAGGTCAGCTTTTGTGTAATAACCACTGTCTACTAATAACTCTGTAATGTTATCAGTTGTAGCAAATACAGGAGTACATAAGTAACTAGGAATTACGCCAGTACCATTATCATAAGTTGTTGTATCGTTGATTTCAGGTTCTGAGCCTTTCATCAATGAATCAACCATTGTTACAACTTTATCAGCTAATGTTCTTGTATCCTTAAATACAGACATTGACTGTGTTCCAGCTATCATGTTTTTAACTGAAGGAATATCACAATCTTGACCAGTTACTACTGGGAAGTTTTCTGCAGTATAACCAGCTTCGATTAATGCATTTGTAACACCTTGAGCAGTTGAGTCGTTTGAACATAATACAGCATCAAGTTTTGTTCCTTCAGGACCATAACCATTAGATGTAATTAGGTTTTCCATTCTCTTTTGAGCTTCTTCTGTGCTCCAGTTAGGAGTAGATACTTGAGCTCTGGTTGTTTGGCCAGAAAGAATGTTAATTTGACCAGATGTGATGTAAGGTTTTAATACATCTATTGCACCACCGAAGAAGAATACACAGTTATTATCATCAGGAGCACCTGTGAAGAATTCCATGTTTACGCTGTCTGTTCTAGATTTTAAGTTTAAAGCGTTTTCTACGAATTGACCTTGAATAGTACCAACTTGATAGTTATCAAAAGTTGCATAGTAAGATACAGCATCACTATTCATAATTAATCTATCATAAGCAATTACTGGAATGTTTTCTTCTTTAGCTTCTATCAATACTTCTGTTAAAGCAGAACCATCGATAGCTGCAATAACAATAGCATCACAGCCACTCATTATCATGTTTTCAACTTGGTTTACTTGGGTTGGGATATCATTATCACCAGCATATTGTAAATCAACTTTGTAACCAGCTGCTTCTAGTTTTGCTTTCATGTTAGATCCATCTTGGTTCCAACGTTGTAAAGACTTAGTAGGCATTGATACACCAACTTTTTTTGCATCTTTGGCGGTTGATGATTCAGTTTGTCCATTTGCAAATACAGAAGTAGTTGCAATTACAGCAATGAGTAACATTGTAAGTAGTTTTTTCATTTCAAATCCTCCGATTGATATGAGCCCCTTTTTGACTCGTTAAGTGAAATAATGTGCACGAGCACGATATTACTGTGCTCGTGCACATAAGCTTATTATTAGGTCGTTTTTTTTATCTGTCAAGAATGAATATTTCTGTAGAGATAAAAAAAAGGTTAAAAAAATGTTAAAACATTGCGTGCAAAGATTAAAAAATAGAGTCAAAAAGAACCAGTATGAAAATAATGCACACTACCGATTTGTATAAGTTTGTACCAATTTCTTTAATCGTTTAAATTGCTTTTTAGGGTAGTTGTATAATGTTTTTATAGGTAAATGATGATTTTGTTTTTTTTATAAAAAAGAGGAGTCTTTTGAGACAAGAATTTATGGATTTGATGGGGTAATTTTTTTTTAGAAAGTTTCGATAAAATTTTTTTTATTTTTATATGTTTGTTTTCTTGGTAGTAATTATTACTAATCTAATGTTAAGTATAACGAAAAGAACTTCACATCTTCATAACTATAATTCGTTGTAGATGATTTTGAGAAGATTGGTTGGATATTAAAGAAGCTCTAGACTATAAATCTAGAGCTAATGTGTTTTTTTTATCTTATAAGTTATGATTTATACATAACCTTGAGCAATCATTGCATCAGCAACTTTTAAGAATCCAGCAATATTTGCTCCATCAGTAAAGTTGTTATGAGTGCTATATGTATCTGCAGCTTCACTGATATTGTTATAGATTGTCTCCATAATCTGCTGCAGTTTTTCATCAACATTTTCTTTTGTCCATGAAAGTCTTTCACTATTCTGACTCATTTCAAGGCCAGAAACAGCTACTCCTCCAGCATTAGCAGCTTTGCCTGGAACATACAAAATTCCAGCTTTTTTGAATATTTGTTGGCCTTCAATATTTGTTGGCATATTTGCACCTTCACAAACTAATTTTACGCCGTTTTTTACAATATGCTGTGCATCTATTTCATTGATTTCATTTTGAGTGGCACATGGGAAAGCACAATCTGCTTTTACATTCCAGAGTTCGTTGTATTCTTCAGCTCCTGATCTAGCAATATATTTAGCGCTAGGGTAGCGAGTTATATATTCACTTATTCTTCCACGTTTTACATTCTTAAGGTTCATCATATAAGCAAGCTTATCTTCATCAATACCTTCTTCATCAATTATGACACCATTGGAATCTGACATAGTCAATACTTTGCCTCCAAGCTGTAAAATTTTCTGAACAGTAAATTGTGCGACATTTCCAGTACCTGATACTAGGCATTTTTTGCCTTCAAGAGTATCTCCTTCACCTTTCAGTACTGCCTGAGCCATATAAATAAGGCCATATCCAGTTGCTTCTGGTCTAATCAATGATCCACCAAAAGAAACTCCCTTACCTGTTAGTACACCAGTAACTTCATTTTGAATTCTCTTATATTGTCCAAAGAGATAACCAATTTCTCGGCTACCAACACCCATATCACCTGCTGGTACATCTGTGTTTGATCCAATGTGTTTTGCTAGTTCAGTCATAAAACTTTGACAGAATTTCATAATTTCGTTGTCTGATTTTCCTTTGGGATTGAAATCTGCTCCACCTTTACCGCCTCCCATTGGTAGACCTGTTAAGCTATTCTTAAAAACTTGTTCAAAAGCCAAGAAACGTAGAATTGATAGGTTAACAGATGGATGAAATCTCAGTCCGCCTTTGTAAGGGCCTAAAGAGCTATTTTGTTGAATTCTAAATCCTCTGTTGATCTGTAATTTGCCATTGTCATCGATCCAAGGAATTCTGAAAATAATTGTTCTTTCTGGTTCAATCAATCTGTCTAGTACTTTGTGATAAACGATTCGTGGTTCATCTGCTACCACTGAATCAATAGAATTTAAAAAAACCTTAACTGCCTGATGTAACTCAGGTTGATTAGGATCTTTTTGCAACATAGCGTTGTAAACCTCTTGGGTTGCTTTATGCATATTATTTTCTCCAATAATGTGATTTTTAATTGTATAAATATACCATATATGAATATGATATTTAATTTGTTGAATTTTTTAAAGTACCCATTTGATGATATTTCAATTCTATCGATTTGAAATATTGCATTTATATGTTATAAATTTTAAATAATTTTGAATTATATTTACAAATATATAAGTATGAATATTGCAGATTGAGTTATTCATTAAAATTTGTAATTTTAAGCTATAATTAAAAAAAAATATAATTATTTTGATAAATAGTCAAATTTATTTTATAATATATTATAGTTTATATTTATATAAAAGCTTATATATGAATTATTATTCATAACTCTTATTTCGAATTATATGAAAGACCATAAAAAACACTCAAGATGGCTTGAGTGTTTCATGATATACATTAGGCTTGATGTTTGTTTTTCTGTAAGTCTTTCTTACAATTTGTTTTGTATATCTAACGACTTAGTAAATCTTTCCAACATTCATTGGTTTTTTTGATCACTTCATCAATATCCATTGTTAAAAGTTTTCTGTTTTCCATCAATATATTTCCTTGACAGAATACTGTGTCTACATCAGAGCCTTGTATAGCATATACCAGTGCTGATAGAGGATCATTTAGAGGTGTAAGATGAGATTTATTTATGTCTATAAGTATTATATCAGCATCTTTTCCAACTTCAATTGTTCCAACTTTGTCATCAATCTTCAGAGCTTTTGCTCCATTTATAGTTGCCATTTCAAGAATTTGATATGGTGTTGTTGCCATTGGGTTCATATTGGATACATTGCTTATCATTGCTGCTAGATGCATTTCTTCGAACATATTCAAGTTGTTGTTGCTGCTCGATCCATCTGTTCCCAGCGCTACATTTATTCCTTGTTTTAAAAATTTTGCAATAGGAGCAATTCCGCTTGCTAACTTGCAGTTTGAACTTGGGTTATGAACAATTGAGAAATTATTATCTTTGCAGATTTGAATTTCTTCTTCTGTAAGATGCACACCATGTGCAAGGACAACATCAATACCATCAAAGACACCTTCTTCGTAGAGATATTTAAGTGGTTCTTTACCAAAATCCTTCAGAACTCCATTTACTTCAGTCATAGTTTCACTCATGTGAGTATGGAGAATGGTCCCAGGATGTTCAATAATCCATTCTTTTGCAAGCTTGTAAGACTCTGCTGGTGTTGTATATATAGCATGTGGGGCAACAGAGAACTTTATTCTACCATTACCTTTATTGTTGTATTTAGAATATAGTTCTTCATGAATTTTACTGCGATCTTTACATGTTTCTGCATTTCCAAAAAATGTGAGTCCAATTGTTGCTCTCATTCCAGATTCTAAAAGAGCATCACATGTGTTGTGCTGCATGAAATACATGTCATTAAATGCTGTACATCCTGATTGAATCATTTCTGCCATTGCAAGTTTTGATGCCCATTTGATATCATTATCGACTAGTTTATCTTCTAATGGGAAAATTTCACTGAGCCATGACATCAAATCAGGGGATGTATCTTTGTAGTTTCTCATTAGCTCCATTGATGAATGAGTATGAGTGTTAACAAGAGATGGCATGCAGATCTTGTCTGTAGCATCAATTATTTTATCAGCTTTAAAATTAGGGTTATCAGTAATTTTACCGTCTTCTATTTTTACATCGCCTCTGTATGTATATCCGTCTTTTGTCATTGGAACAATCAGAGCGTTTTTAATTAATGTATTCATGGTACGATTGTATCATTATACATACATTAAAGTCGAGATTATATATTTAAAAAGTCATCTATAACATAGATTTTTATGGAAGATATTTTACTATTTGTAAGTATTAAGATTTCCTATTTATGAAATCCTTACTAATTCTTTAGTCATTGATATTGTTTTTTTGAGTTGCTGAGATATTTCTTTTTAGCAGGTATGATTTTAGTTGAAGATTGTTTTGTTGTTCCAAATTTCAAATAGTGTTTCATATGTTACATCGGCTACAGACTGCAATTCTTTTATGGAATATCCACCCCAACCAACTCCAATTTTTAATCCAGCTTTAGCTTTTGTTGCATATTTCATGTCGGTTATGGTATCTCCTACGAATGCAACTTCAGTTGGGCTTAGATTGAATTTTTCGCAAAAATGTTCAAAACTTTTAGTATTTGGTTTGTTTGGAAGATGATCATCTCTGGTAGTTGTGAAATCAATATACTGCTCAAGTCCCATATCTTTTAAAAATATATCTAGAGATGCTTTTCTATCTACCGTTACAATACCAACAATGTATCCTCTATCTTTTAAGGCCTTGAAGAGTTGCTGTTGTTTTGAGAAGTCCAACTTTAGAAGATGTTGACTTATGTGTTTATCGTTTTGTTTTACAATGGCATTTGATAGCTGTATAACTTTGATAGGTGATAGGTGTGCATGTATTGCAAAACGCAGACCATTTTTTACAATATTTAATTTATTATGTGAGAAGATGACACCATCACTTAATGTGTGTCCTTGCTCATCCAGTCCCATCAATCTAATAATCAAGTCTTTGGTATGTTGTTTGTTACCTAGTCCGTATTGCTCAAAAACAATATCAACAGAAGTTTTGAGCACATCGAACCAAACCCTTGAGTAATCAAAGATAGTTCCGTCTTTATCGAATAATATTGCTTTTAGAGGTCGTTCATTTTCTTGCACTTCATTAAAATATAGTAACAAATAAGTTTATGCTAGTATAAATTACAAGCTTTTTGCAATTTATTACTTTATTTTTGTTAAAAAATACAAAAACCAATTGAAAAACATATAAAATACACACATGGTAACGTCTATTTTATTGTTTTAAGATTTAACTTCTATATTGTTAATTTGGGAGCTCGTTTTATATATGTCAGTGGGTATAAAAATTTTCTTAAAATTTAAGATTTGTATTCTTCAGATACTCATTAAAAACGACGATTTTATATATTTTTAATGTCAATATATATGCATGTTTCATGATGTATCAAATATATAATTTTGTCATATTTGATACATTCTTGCAATTTGATGTGCATTCCAATGGATTCAGGCTATATAAGCTTAACGTTTGTAATGTAATAAATCTTGTCTGTTTATCTAATTCAATAAATTAATACCTATTTTAAAAAAAAACCTTTTTTTCCTTGCGTGTTGCAGAAAGGTGCAATAATATTACCCCTTGTAAATACATTCGTGTTGCGCCATGTTGCATATCGAAAATTTATGTTTGTACTAAAATAAAGGAGAATTTATTTATGAGTAACTCAAAAAGAGAAGCATCTATTGAGAATATCTACACTCTAGACGGTAACGTCCCTCTTGGAGAAGCTATTCCTTTTGGTCTTCAACACGTATTGGCTATGTTTGTATCAAATGTTGCACCAATCGTTATCGTTGCACTTAGTGGAAAATTAGACCAAGCAACAACTACAGCTATCTTACAGAACTGTATGTTTATTGCTGGTATTGGAACATTGATTCAATTGTTCCCTATATGGAAAGTTGGATCTGGTTTACCTGTTGTTATGGGTGTAAGTTTTACATTCGTTGCTATTTTAAGTTATATTGCTGCTACTTATGGTTATGGAACCGTTGTTGGAGCAGTTATGGTTGGTGGTCTTATAGAAGGTACTTTAGGATTGCTGGCTAAGTACTGGAGACATTTTATCTCACCTGTTGTTTCAGCAAGTGTTGTTCTAACTATTGGTTTCTCTCTACTTGGAGTAGGTGCTAGAAGCTTTGGTGGTGGTTATGTAGCTGATTTTGGTAGCGGTAAATATATGCTACTAGGCACAATCACTCTTGTTTCATTGTTAGTATGGCAAGTTTTAGCAAAAGGCTTTAAAAAGCAATTAGCTATTTTGTTTGGACTTATTGTTGGTTATATTGTTGCATTGTTCATGGGTATGGTTGATTTCTCAGCTTTCCAGGGTGTTTCAATTTTCTCTCTACCAAAAGTTTTACCTGTTAAACCTGTATTTAACTTAAGTGCTATTGTTTCAGTAACTTTAGTATTCTTGGTATCTGCTACAGAAACAATCGGTGATACAACAGCTTGTTGTGTAGCTGGTGTTGGTAGACAGCCTACAACTAAAGAGATTTCTGGATCTCTTGCTTGTGATGGTTATGCTTCTTCTTTAGCTTCTGTATTTGGTGTTCTTCCTGTAACATCATTCTCACAGAACGTTGGACTTGTTGCTATGACTAAAGTTGTTAACCGTAAGACAATTGCTACAGGTGGATTGGCTTTAGTTTTAGCTGGTTTGTTCCCACCAATTGGTGCTTTCTTTAATACATTACCACAACCTGTTCTTGGTGGTTGTACTGTAATTATGTTTGGTCAGATTATTGTTTCTGGTATTGGTATGTTAGAAAGAGCTGGTATCAACCAAAGAAACAGTCTTATAACTGCTTTGGCTCTTTCTATTGGTCTTGGCTTTACTCAGTTTGCTGATTTGTTTGGTATTTTTCCTCCTTTATTGGCAGAAGAGCTTGCTAACAACTGTGTTGCTATTGTATTCATTATTTCTTTATTATTAGATCTTGTTCTTCCTAAAAACATGGAAGTTAAGACTTCTATTAAAGCAAAATCTGGTGACGCAAAAGAAGCAACTGGAACTGTTAACTAATAGTTAAATAAAATTTATATATTGAGCAAAATTAGAGTCGTTGTCTTTTAAGGTCAATGGCTCTAATTTTTTGGTTTTGAGAATTAAATTTTAAAAATCCCTTTTTGCACAGTGTGATGAATTTTGATACAAAACTTCATTTGAGAGCTTTAATTTAATATAATTCTCTATATTTTAATGAAATAGGTTTTTCAAAAGCCCAATTTAGTAGAATTTCTATTTTTTCATATGGATTG
>JALNVT010000020.1 GCA_023231265.1 Sphaerochaetaceae bacterium | reverse complement strand
TTCGTCTTTAAAGCTGCAATGCTCCATAACATACATATAATTTCAATCAGATGAAATTGCAAGATACAAAAATACCTTCGAAGATATCCCACATAGCATGTGATCACTTCAAAGGTATCGTCTCTTATAACAGAGTTTTATTTATAAATAAATTATTTAGCTAATGCTTTTTTAACCTGTTCAAAAACTTCTTCAGGAGAAGCAGATGCATCGATATCTACAATCAAGCCCTTCTCTCTGTAATAAGCAATTAAAGGTTCTGTCTGTGCTTTATATACATCAAGACGATTTAGAATTGCTTCTTCTTTATCATCATCTCTTTGAATCAAAGCTTCACCAGTTTCATCATCAATACCTTCAACTTTTGGAGGATTGTAAATGATATGATAGATCTTACCAGTGCTCTTGCACATTCTTCTACCAGATAATCTCTTGATGATCTCTTCTCTGTCCAAAACAAAGTTGACAACAGCATCAAGTTCTTTCATATCTTTCAAAGCGTCTGCCTGGAAAATAGTTCTTGGGAAACCGTCTAAGATGAAACCTTTTTGAGCATCATCATTTGTAAAGCGATCTTCAACCATCTTGATTGTTACACTATCTGGTACCAAGTCACCTGAAGCTAAAATAGCTTTTACTTCTTTACCAAGTTCTGTATCATTTTTGATGTTATAACGAAACAAATCACCTGTTGAGATATGTGGAATACCATAAAATTCTTTTGCTCTTGCAGCAATTGTACCTTTACCTGCTCCCGGAGGGCCTAAAAAAACTAGATTCATATTATTTACCTATGGAGATCAGATCTCCACTCCTTAAAAATATTTATTGAAAGCTCAATGTCAATATTTTACCTATTTAACTTCATCTTTTCAAGTTTCATATTGAAATAATTTTAAGTTGTGAGCTTTTCTTCCCATTGCTTCTCTTTAAAACCGACCAAAACGAACTCATCTGTGACAAGAACTGGTCTTTTCACCATCATTCCATCACTTGCTAGAAGCTCTATCATCTCATCTTCACTCATATCATCAAGTTTGTCTTTCAAGTGAAGCTGTCTGTAGAGCATTCCACTGGTATTGAAAAAACGTCTCAATGGAACATCAGCCCTATCTTTCCACTCCTTTATCTCTTCAACAGTTGGATTTTCTTCCTTTATATTTCTTTCTATAAAATGTATCTGATGATTTGTCAAAAAGATTCTCGCCTTCTTGCATGTACTGCATTTTGGATAACATATAAATTTCATAAACTTCTCCTCAATTTATTGATAATCAGATTATACTACAGAATTAACTTTTTTAAATATTATTTTGCAATATTATCATTACCAATTGTGTAATAGTATTCAATATTTAAAATCCATTGAAAAAAATGCCTAACTTTTTGTCAAGAATACCAATATTTATCTAACATTTAAAAAAATTTGTGCTTTTTCCATGTTGCCAAAAAAAAATTCATAAGTTATTATTAGTTTTCAGGAGTAGCTATGAACAAAATCATTTTGCATGCAACTGACTTAGACGGATTCCTTACTGAGGATGACAAAAAAGCGATTGATACTGTTGGTACCATGTACCAAACATCTTTAAAACACTGTACAACATTAGGACAATCGTCCAATGAAAAAGAATTAGAAGAAGCTAAAGCAGGACTAGTTAAATCATCAGCAGAAATCGGAAGATACTTAAAAGACTTCTGTGCCAATGAGCCAAACATTCATGTATATTCTTTTGAGACACCTCAAGAGAACCATGGACAAGCTTCACGACTTATATCCAAACTTAGAGACCCTAAGACTGGCCACGAAGAGTTCCTTTACTACATTCAAAGAGCTTATGAGATGATGTTCTCTCACATTTATTGTGATGCTGCTCTTCCAAATAAAAGATCTTTAATAACTGAAACACCAGTTACCGTGCCTATCACTAACTTTGCAGCTCACAGAATTCCAGATGTTGGAAAAGGAATTGAGAACTCTGTGATGTGTGTTATGCTACGTGGTGCTCTTCTTCCTTCCATGATCATGAGTAAGGAAATTCAGGACTACAGTGAGAACAACTTTATCACTCCATTCGCACTATTCAAAATTAAAAGAGATGAATCAAAAAGAGAAGATAACATGGCTTATATTCTTGACCTTGATAGATCATTCTTCAATCTTGAACAGCTTGATGGTAAAGATTTAGTTTTCGCAGATCCAATGAATGCAACAGGTGGTTCAATGGTAACAATTGTTAAATATCTGCAGGAACAGGGTATAAAACCTAAATCAATTAAATTCATCAACGTAGTGAGTGCTTTCAAAGGTGCTGTTAGAATCAGCAGAGCAATACCTAATGTTGAAGTTCACACACTTTGGATGGACCCAATCTTGAATGAAAGAGCATACATTCTTCCAGGACTTGGAGATGCAGGCGATAGACTCAATGGTATGGACGGTGAGAAACCTAGAAATATGATTCAGTTGATTGCTGACTATGGCTCAAACATAACAAACCTATACCGTGACCAGGTTGTTGAGATCGAAGAAACGGTTCTAGGAAAATAATCATAAATGAAAAAAGCTTTTCTAGCATTATCCATAATAACAGCATTGACTCTCTCATCGTGTGTAACAGAAAGTGTCACAGATGAAGATTTGTTGAACAATACTTTAAATGAAGCTACCACTTCATTTGAGGCAGAAAATTATGAGGAAGCAGAGAAGCTTTTTTCAGATGCTTTGTTGATTGATGAATCAAATGAGATTGCAATAAAGAATCAAATAATCACACTCAATCAACTCGATAAAAACGAAGAGGCCTTGGCCCTCAGCAAAAAGGCATCAACTCTTTATCCCGATTCAATTAAATTCAAACTCATATCAGCAAGACTGTATGCACTATTAGGTGATGATGAGAATGCAATAATTCAATATCAAGAGATACTTAAAACAGCAGGTCTTGAGGAGAGTTACAATCTTGAATATCTGGATTACCTTCTAACTTTGGATTATGAGAATAACGATGATATAAGAACTTTGATAGTAGAGAGAGCCAATTTCTTACTTGATAACAACATTGCAGTCATAGAGGCCTTAAAAACTCTCTGCATGCAAGATAAGACCAATATCATGTACTCACTTCTATTGGAGAAGGCAAGCCCCAAGCAATGGAAAGAAATATTCTCCACTGAAGATTAAATTGAAGATCTTCAACCATCAACTGCAGTGCAGCTAAATCTCAGACCAAAAACGAAATAAAATTGAAGCGAGCTTACAAACAAAAATACCACAAAACTTTCCAGTCTTGTGATACTTCTGTCGATTTGAAATAAATCAAGCCTTTTTTGTATCTTTACAATAAAAGCCCTCACCTTTGAATAAAATAGGTGTTGCGTGATAGATCTGTCTCAGAGTTCCAGACCCCTTACAATAAGGACAGTCTGTAGGCAAATCTTCACTCATAGGCTGTTCAATGTGCAGCTCTTTTTTACATTTACTGCATTTAAAATCATATCTTGCCATTTTTTTACCTTTCCTATGTTATTTTTTGATTGATGCCTTCAATGATGCCATCTGCTCTTCAGTAACTGGCATCTGGGTAATATTTACTATATCCCCTTCTTCTGTAAACATAAGTTTGAGTACTGAATAATCAAGTTTCTCGCCATTCTTCTTCAATTGACTTATGTAGCCAAGTTTTACAAGCTTGTTGAGAGTTGCTGCAGATTCTTCAGTATCAAGATCAAATGTTGCATTTAAAACATTCTCATCACCAGTGTCAATCAAAATTAAAATACTATCCATATGCTGAACCATTGGTTGAGTCAAACCAAGTCCCAAATCAAAAATAGTCTGAGGTTTGATGGAATAAAATCCAATATCAGAGCTATAGAGACTCAAGACAGTTTCAACGTCAATTCCAACGTTCTTCTCATCAATCTTCTTTGCAAGAGAGGCATATGAAGAAGAGGAATAACCAACCATGTTTGTTTTAAGCACACCAACTTGGTTGCCATCAATAACATAATAAGGATATCCATCCTCACGTTCCATGTTGCCATCACTCAAAGCAGATAGAGCTATTTTTGTTGTCAGTGATGGAAAATTACCCTCAACGACGGCATTGATATCATAATCACTCATAGGATACGTATCGTCAGTAGGTGTTATCTCAACACTGATTTTTTTTGATTTTTTAGAAACGGTATCACCAACAATTGATGATACAAGTTCTTTCTCACTGCTAGCATCCAATACCAACAATGTATCCCCATCCTGAGCCAGGCTCTGAATGGGTACAACATTATCTTCCGGAGAAACCACTTGAGTGGTAGTACAACTTACAAATGAAGCTAGAACTAATGTAGCTCCAACTAAGTATCTTACTGCTTTCATAATCTAGTTTCCCCTAATTATATTATTTTTGTTTGATTGAAAGTTTGATCATCAAGTCATCACCAACACTGATTTCTTCAGCGTCAAGAGAACCCTTAACAACCTTATCACAAAGAGTCTCACTCATGATGTAACTTTCAAATGCTGCAAATACTGCCTCAATTTCTTCGTTTCCATCATAGATCATCTCAATGTGGTCTGCTACATCAAAGTCACAATCTTTTCTCAGTGTCTGAATAGCTCTGATGATATCACGAGCACATCCCTCTCTTAGTAATTCTGGTGTGAGTTTGGTATCAAAACCAATTGTCAATTCACCATCATTGATAACTTTAACGTCTTCCATTTCTGATCTTTGAATTGCAAGGTCTCCCTCTGTCAAAGTAATTTCGCCTGCACTGTATTCAACTGTCTTCTCACCACCATCAAGCAATGATGCAATATCAGCACTTTCAAACTTCATGATCTGTGATGCAACTTCCTTCATGTTCTTACCAAGTTTCTTACCAAGAATCTTGAAGTTAGCTTTAGCACTATAGCTCACAAGGTTTGATTCGTCTGCTTGAATCAATACATCTTTTACGTTCAACTCTTCTGCAATGATATCTGTCATTGAACCAAGAATGCTTCTATCGTATTCATTTCTATCAACAAGATACAATTTTGAAAGAGGTTGACGAGTCTTCAGGTTGTGTGAAGATCTCAAGCTTCTTCCCATAACAATAGCTTTCATTGTAAGAGACATCTTCTTTTCAAGTTCTAAATCTCTCAAGCTATCATCGTATACAGGATAATCACATAGATGTACAGATAAAGGCATCTCTTCAGTTCTAAGATTTGCATAAATTGTCTCTGTAATAAATGGTACAATTGGAGCTGCAACTTTTATGATGTTCATCATTACATAGTACAATGTATCGTAAGCCATCTTTTTGTCACCATCATTTTCAGATCTCCAGAATCTTCTTCTGCTTCTTCTGATGTACCAGTTGTTCAAGTTATCAATGAATGAAACAAGAGCCTGTGCCGCAGGTTGAATGTTGTATGAATCAAGACAATCGCTTACTTCTTTAACCAAACCTTGAGTTGTAGAGATGATCCACTTATCAAGAGGGTTTGTCAAATCTGTAGGATTTGTTGTTGAAGGAGTGTACTTATCAATGTTTGCATATGTAACAAAGAATGAATAAGCATTCCATAAAGGCAACAGCAATGTCTTGATAGAATCTTTTACACTATCTTCACTGAACTTTAGGTCATCACCATGTACAACGTTTGAGTTCATCAAGCTGAATCTAAGTGCATCTGCACCATATTTATCAATAACTTCCATTGGATCAGTATAGTTTCTTTCACTCTTACTCATCTTCTTACCTTCAGCTGTCAAAACGATACCGTTTGTTACGCAGTTTTTGAAAGCAGGTTTTTCGAATAAGCCTGATGCAATGATAGTCAATGTATAGAACCAACCACGAGTCTGATCCAGACCTTCACAGATGAAATCTGCTGGGAATGTTGAATCTAGGTGGTCTTTATTTTCAAATGGGTAGTGATGCTGAGCATATGGCATTGAACCTGATTCAAACCAGCAGTCAAGAACATCAGGAATTCTTCTCATTGTTCCCTTTCCATCAGGAGAAGGCCATGTGATATCATCAACAAAATGTTTATGAAGGTCCTCTACTCTAACACCACTCTTCTCTTCAAGTTCTTCAACAGAACCAATAACTTCAATGTGTTTTGAACCATCACATTTCCAAATTGGAATTGGATTACCCCAGAAACGGTTACGTGATATAGCCCAGTCTCTTGCACCTTCAAGCCATTTACCGAAACGACCATATTTTAAGTGATCAGGAACCCAAGTGATTTGATCATTTGAAGCAAGCATAGTTTTTTTGATCTTCTGAACATCAACATACCAACATGTCATTGCTCTGTAGATCAAAGGTTTTTTAGTTCTATAGCAGTAAGGGTATGAGTGCAAGAAATTTTCTCTCTTAACAAGCTGTCCCTTCTCTTTCAACATCTTTATAACGTCACTATCTGTATCTTTTACAAATCTACCTTCAAAGTCAGGTACTTCAGATGTAAATTTACATTCTTCATCGATAGGACAAACAACAGGAATTCCTGTGTCTTTAAGAACGTTGTAGTCATCTTCACCAAAGCCACTTGCAGTATGAACGATACCACAGCCATCTTCAGTTGTAACATAATCACCAATTACAGTGATGAATGCTCCATGAGCTTCTTTTAAGTCAGCAAAATAAGGGAACAATGGTGTGTAACCAATTCCTGCCAATTCACTGCCTTTATATTCCTCTACAATTTCATATGTAGTTTCGTCTTTGTAGTAACTTTCTAATCTAGATTTACCCAAGATATAATACTCATCACCATCTTTTACTTTTACGTAATCAATATCAGCACCTAATGCCAATGCTAGGTTAGATGGAAGAGTCCAAGGTGTTGTTGTCCATGCAAGGAAGTATGTATCAGTTGTTCCATCCATTAAGAATCGAACAGTTACTGCTTGGTCAGTTACATCTCTGTATCCACCAAGATTTACTTCAAAGTTAGAAAGAGGACTTGCTAGCAATGGACTGTAAGGTAGAATGTTGTAGCCTTCATAGATCAAACCCTTTTCGTATAGGCTTTTGAATACCCACCAGATTGATTCCATGTAATCTTTATCCATGGTCTTGTAACCATTGTCAAAATCAACCCAACGGCCCATTCTTTTGATGGTGTGTTTCCACTCGTCAGTGTATCTCAAAACAATAGATCTACATGCTTCGTTGAATTTAGCAACACCATATTCTTCAACAGCGCTGTGGCCACTGATTCCCAGTGTTTTTTCCATCTCATATTCTACAGGTAGACCATGACAATCCCAACCAAAAGTTCTGTAAACTCTTTGGCCTTTCATTGAATGATAACGAGGAATAATATCCTTAATTGTACCTGGTACTAAGTGACCAAAGTGTGGCAATCCTGTAGCAAATGGAGGACCATCATAGAATACGAACTCGTCATCTGCGGGTCGTTGTTCGATCGATTTAGAAAATACATCTTCCTTATCCCAGAAAGAGAGTATTTCTTCTTCGGCTTTTGCAAAGTCGATTTTAGTATTTACTGGCTGAAACATTTCAGACTCCTCGATATTAATGAAAACTTTTTAATTTTATAATATTCTAAAATTAAATTTATGACAACATAAACAAAGTGTTTATTCATAGTTGACTCATACTAAATTCAAGTTTAGTCTATGCACAATATGAAAGACTTCCCAATCACAGAAACAATTAAACAATTTGCTTCCAAATTCGTAGAAAATGGATTCAAACTATACATTGTTGGAGGAGCAGTAAGAGATCATCTTTTGCACATAGAAAATGATGATTTTGATTTTACAACTGATGCCACTCCACAAAATGTAATACAAATGTTCAAAAAGACAATACCTACAGGCCTAAAACATGGAACTGTTACCGTTTTATTCAAAGGCGAGGCATTTGAAGTGACCACATTCAGATCTGAATCTGATTATCTTGATGGTCGCCACCCTGATACTGTCAGCTACGTCAAAAATCTAGAAGAAGATTTGAAGAGAAGAGATTTTACAATAAACGCATTGGCCGCTGATGCTGTAACTGGAAAAATCATAGATATGCATGATGGAATTGGTGATATAAAAAGAAAGGTAATCAAGGCCATTGGAATTCCTGAAGAGAGAATCAAAGAAGATGGACTGAGAATAATGAGAGCCTGCAGATTTGCATCCAAGCTTGATTTTGAGGTGGAATCAGAAACATTTGATGCCATGGTAAAGAATCAGAACAACATCAGAAGTGTGAGCAATGAAAGAATAAGAGAGGAGCTTTATAAGATGCTCAAAGGAATGGCTCCTGTTAAGGGACTCAACCTTCTTTATGATTGTGGACTGATGGATATAGTTCTTCCTGAAATCGCATGTCTCAAAGGTGTAACACAGGGAGGACGTCATACAGATGATGTTTTTGACCACACACTCAAGACAGTTGAGGCTGCAAAAAACTTAGAATATCCTCTGAACATAAGAATAGCTGCTCTTTTCCATGACTGTGGTAAGAAACAGACTCAGGAATTGGATCCTACAAGAGGTGATGATTCATATTCATTCTTCCAACATGAGATAGTGGGCTCAAAGATCTGCGCCAAAACATTGAGAAGATTGAAAGATTCAAATGAAAACATCAAAGATATTTCAAATCTTGTAAAAAACCATATGTTTGCATACATACCTTCATGGAGTGATGGAGCTGTAAGACGATTCATAAATCGTGTTGGACGCGATTCTATAAATGATCTTTTCAAACTCAGAATGTGCGATATTTATGCAATGAGTGGAAAAGCTGATTGGTCTCATGTTGAAGCTCTTGAGAGCAGAATCAAACAAATTCTGATTGATTGTGATGCACTTTCAGTGAAGGATCTTGATATAAACGGAAAAGATCTGATGGACCTTGGAATTCCAAGAGGACCTATGTTCTCCAGAATATTGAACTATCTTTTGGAAACTGTACTTGATGATCCAAATCAAAACAAAAAAGAACAGCTGAAAGTGATTGCTTCAAACTTTTATGAAGAGATAAAATAACACAGAAAATCAACAAAGCTAAAGGGCAAGATTTTATACAGTATCTTGCCCCCTATTTTCTAAAAATTTAGAATCAATATTTAAATTTTGACAAAAAAAATTAGTAGTATTTCCAATAAACCTACAAAAGGATTTATGGGGAATACCACTACTCGTTGAAAGTTAATTAACAATCAAAATCGATTCCTTCTTCTTCTAGCTTTTCAAACGCTAATTTAGCTGCAGCTTGCTGAGCATTTTTTTTATTCTTGCCGCCAGCTGGACCAAAAGATGTTCCATTTAAGTTTACAGAAACATAAAATGTTCTATCGTGGTCTGGGCCAATAGTTTTTTCAAGCGTATAAATAGGAACTTTTTTCCAGGTCTTCTGTGAATATTCTTGAATTGCTGTCTTGTAGTCTCTAACAATCTTATGCTTCAAAAAAGCATCAATCTGAGGTTCCATCAATCTTACAATAAGATTTCTTGCAACTTCAAATCCTTGATCGATATACACACAACCAAAAATAGCTTCCATGCAGTCAGAAAGAATAGCTTTCTTCTTTCTTCCGCCAGAATGTCCTTCGCCCTTACCTACCAAAACAACTTCACCTACCCCAAGTTTCAATGCAACTTGATAAAGAGAGTCTTCACTTACTACAGCGCTCTTTATACGGGAGAAGAATCCTTCGTGTTTTGAAGGAAGATTTAGGAACAACCAATTACTTACTGAAAGGCCCAACACTGAATCGCCTAAAAACTCAAGTCGTTCGTTGTTGTCAGTAACAACAGCGCATTCATGAGCATATGAGCGATGTGTAAAGGCAAGATTCAATAAATTATAATCTTTTAGCTCTATTCCAAGTTTCTTTACAAAAGAGAAAAGCTCCCCTTGTCTCTCTGGTGAGATATAGGGAGCTACTCCGACTTTAGCTTCTGTCATCGAAAAACAGTCCTTAGTCTAGTTGAGTATCAAGATACTCTACAGCATCTCTAACAGTTTCAAATTCATTAGCTTTTTCATCAGGAATGGTAATACCCATTTCTTCTTCAATTGCATAAATCAATTCATAAGTGTCAAGACTATCTGCACCTAGATCTTTTCTAAAGGACGCATCCAAAGTTACTTTAGATGAATCAACTTCCATTTTTTCAGCAATCAAGTCTTTTACTTGATCAAAACTTTTATTATCCATGATTTTAGCTCCTTATCAAACTCTATTTATCGCTAGTGTCAATAACCTGTTCACCACGATAATAGCCACATTTAGGGCATACGCGATGAGGTAGGATTTTGTTACCACACATTGAACATACTGTTAATGTTGGTGCCTTAAGCTTCATATTCGCAGCTTTTCTTGATGCAGCTTTAGATTTTGAAGTTTTATATTTAGGTGTTGCCATTTTTTTACCTCTTAGAGAATTAGATGATTTGTTGACGCTTCTTGAACAATAACGAAATAAAGTAAAAACGTCAACATACTTTATAATGTTAATATAAAAATTATTTAGAATAATTTACAGCATTATGCACTCTTAATTTAACAATATTAGCATCAAACGGTTTTACTATCATATCAACAGCCCCCTGAGCCAGTGCCTCACCTTCAAGTGTTGGATCGGCTGTAATGACAACAACGGGTATATGAGAGATAGATTCATGCTTTTTATATTCATTTAAGAATTCAGAACCATTCATTATAGGCATCTTCATATCAAGCAAGATAATAGATACATTAGAATTTCTCATAAGCATCTTCATAGCCTGCTCTCCATTTTCTGCCTGAAGAACGACAAATTCATCTTCAAAATAATTTTGAAGAAGTTTTCTTATGATGAAAGTATCATCAACAATGAGCATAACTGGTGCATCTGGATACAACTCAAAAGAATTGTCTTTCTCTTTAAAGAAAGCAAAATTATTCTTTCCATTGAGCTTTATATTGTACAGAGCCAAATCAGCTCGTTCAAAAAGAGAACTGTATGTATCAGATCTTTTAACACAGCTGAGCCCCATAGAAACGGTACCCATCCCATCATCAAGGTTCGCTACATTGCTTTGCATGAGTTTTTGAACCTTGTGAGCAAATACTCCGGCTTCCTTTTGTTTGTAATTTGGCAAGAATACAATAAATTCATCTCCACCGATGCGACTGACTACAGAATCAGAGGAAGCGCTCTTCTTAAGTACTGATGCAAGTCCCTGGAGATACTTATCGCCTTCTAGGTGCCCATTGTTATCATTGACACCTTTGAAGTTATCTATATCCACAACAACAAAATAGCCTTTATCTTTATTACTGAGTTTGTTCTCAATTAAGAATTGAGCAGAGCGTCTGTTTAGAAGCCTGGTCAATGGATCTAGAGAGGAAAGTTTCTGAAGTTCTGTTAAATCAGCAAGCTCTACTGTTCTGGTACCAGTAATTATATTGGAACCTAAAAGAGTCAGAGCATATGCTGTTAGAGCCACAATTATATCCAATATAGGATCACTTTGTGATGAATTTAGGTATACAAAAAGCAGATACACGCAGGTTGATAAACTTGAGAGGATAAAAACAGATGAGAACGAAGCTTGAATTATCAATCCAAGGAATATCAAAACAATTCCAAATAAATAACCAGGAATTGATTGATAAACAAATTCATTCATAAATGCAATGTAAACTGTAAAAAGTCCCCAAAAGATAAAAAGAGATTTTGTTGATTTATCGATATGGAATTTTAAAAATTTAACAGATGTAATCTTATATGTTATAAAAATTCCAAATGCAACCAATGCAAAAATAATCAGTGAAGTTTTTGTTTTATTGAATATACAATACAACAAAAATAAAGAGGAAACTGCAACTGCGAAAGTTGAAAGACTTTCTATTACAGAAGCGTTCCATGTGTTAATTTTATCAGGAAATTTCTTTCTTAAGCTTTTATCTCTCAGGAAAAACCCGAATCTAGTCATTATATCTTTCCTTTATTGCAGATGCGACTAAAGGAGGTACCATTGTTGTAATATCTGCTCCATAAAAGGCCAATTCTTTTATTTGAGAAGATCTAATTAGAAAATAATTCGGACTAGTTGGCATAAATAACACCTCTAGGTCTGGATAAAGTTTTTTGTTAGTAACAGCCAATTCAAATTCATAACCAAAATCGACTAAAGCTCTAACTCCACGAATCATAACTTCAATACCGTTTTCCTTAGCAAAATTTACAACTAAGCCACTGTAAATGACAACCTCAATGTTATTATGAGCTTTCAACAGCTCTTTCAACATAGCAACTCTTTCTTCTGCTGTAAATAAAGTTTTTTTTTGTATATTAAATGCAACGACTACATAAAGTTTGTCATATAGTCTTGCGCTTCTCTCGATTATATCTATGTGTCCTAGAGTAGGAGGATCAAAAGTTCCTGGGAACATTGCTATCATATTTTTGTACCTTCAACGTATTTTTTCATTTGAGAAAATACTTCTGGTTTTTCAACCTCAATTGTTTTACGAAAGGCCATCTTGCCTTCTTCGTCTTTTGTTACAATTGCAAACGTACCACGACCTATATAACTGATCTTCTCACCTTCAGCTAGTTTTTCTTCCTTTGAAAGTTTATCAATTATACAGTCAAAATGATAAAAAGTATCATCCTCGCCTTTAATGGCTGAAGCAATATTATCAATTTCTTTTCCACAGTAGGTGCAAGTAACAAGTGGTTCTTTAACTTTTTTTATTTTTAGTCCAGGGAGGGAACTATGCGGAGTTTTTACACTGGCTTTTGGAAGCAATTGGGATGCAGCACTTCCTGCAGCATTTTTATTTTTTCCACTTCCGTGTTTTCTTTTTCTTTTTTTTGCTGGAACTTTCTTTGTTTGATTGACAGGAACATTATTTTCTTTTGGCATATATCCACTTCTTTTTTTATTAAAAAAAAGATTTCCCCTTATTTTGTTATATATTAATAACATAATAATAAAGCAAATATAATATTTTAACAATATTAATAATTTACCTTTATATAAATTACTTAATATTAGTGGTTAACTCAAGCATGATGATATATTTATATAATCATAAAAAATAAAGAATTTAACTTCTTTAAATATCACATTGTATTATTTTAAGAAATGCTAAATTTTATCACCTTTTTATTACATATATGAAAATTACATATTCAGAAATTACCATCAATCAACTAAATAATAGATGGGATATCTATCATAAAACATGAGAATAAAATAAAAAATTTTGTCATTTTTTCATAACAATAATGTCATATATTCATAAATATTCTCATAAATCCTGTTGTATTTTGGTTATTCAACTAATATCTAAAACTAAAACATATAAATTTTATGCTTTTTAACGAAGAAAAGAGCAACCGAAGTTGCTCTCTTATATTCAAATGAAAGTTCTACGTTATTTTGCTTTACGTGTAATAAGCTCTTTAACTTTAGCCTTCTTACCAACTTTATCACGAATGTAGTAAAGTTTAGCTCTTCTAACGCGACCCTTACGTACTACAACAGTACTTTCAATACGAGGTGAATGTAAAGGGAAAATTCTCTCAACACCTACACCGTAGGAGATCTTACGAACAACGAATGTTCGGCGAATGCCGGAATTGTTCTTTGCGATTACCAGGCCTTCAAATACCTGGACACGTTCTGTAGTGCCTTCGATGATTTTAAAAAATACTTTAACTGTATCACCAACGTTGAAATTTTCAGCGTTTTCTTTCATCTGTTCTGCTTCAATAGCTTTGATTACGTCCATTTTAGGTCCTCTTTGCTGTGTTTCTGATTTTTTGCAAAGTCTTTTGGCTTTTCAAATCAAGTGATTTTTCTTCCAAAAGATCTGGTCGATTAGACAATGTCTTTCTCAACCTTTTTTCTAGTCGCCAATCTTTTATGTCTTTATGATTACCATTCAGTAAAACTGAAGGGACCCTCATATCCTCATAAATTTCTGGCCTTGTGTACTGTGGATACTCTAATAGTCCATCACTGAAGGATTCCTCCTCTAGTGATTCACTACTGATTACACCATCTACCAAACGGTAAACTGAATCAATAATAACCAAAGAAGATACTTCTCCGCTGGAAATTACATAGTCACCAATACTAATCTCGTCATCAACATACAGGTCTATTACCCGTTGATCAATTCCTTCATAATGTCCACAAATGAAAACTAAATTGTCTTCCTTGCTCAATTCTTCACTGAGAGATTGAGTAAGTTTTTTGCCGGACGGCGAAGCGAATATGACCCGCTTTTCTTTCGCACCAACACTCTCAAGCGCATCGCACAATGGCTTAGGTTTCAACACCATTCCTGCTCCTCCACCGTAAGGGGAATCATCACATTTATGATGTTTATCAGTTGCGAAGTTTCGAAAATCAATCAAATTATAAGAGATTTTGCCGCTATCAACAGCTCTCTTCATGATTGAGTTCGTAAAGAAACCTTGAACTATCTCCGGAAATAAAGTGATTACGTCTATGTTCATGACAGTAGCCAAAGCGTCAACAATTCTACAGTTTTTTCTTCGATGTTTACCTTACCAATGTATTGGTCCATTAAAGGAACCAAGAAACACTTATTAGACCCATCTTTTTTGACTTCTAATAAGATTGATTGGGCACCATCGAAATAATTAACAATAGTAGCTACTTTCACGCCGTCATGGATTAATGTGCAATTAATCAAGTCGGAAACGTAATATTCACCTTCCTCAAGAGGAGCAGCTTCACTTTCCGGAACAAAAAGTGTAGCGCCAGCTAGTTTCTTTGCTGTTTCTGGGTCATCTATCCCTTCAAACTTAAAGTACGCCTGGCCACCGCTCTTGCGGAATCCTTCGATGCGATATGTCTTCTCGCGGCCATCCTTCAAGAGGATAATTCCTTGCTTCAATTTCTTTAGGTAAGAGCAATCATCGTTGAATGGGCGGACCTTCACCTCACCCTTTACGCCATAACTTGACTGGATGATAGCCGTTGCGAGTTTTTTCATAATTTAATCCAAAATTTCCAAAACAGCATGCTTACCGCTCTTTGTAGCTGAAGCACTTAAGATGGTTCTAATTGCTTTTGCTATGCGGCCCTGCTTGCCGATCACCTTGCCGATATCCTCTGTTGCAACTTTAAGTTCCAAAATTGTAGACTTTTCGCCTTCAATTACATTAACAGTTACTTCCTCAGGGACATCCACTAGGGACTTTACAATGTATTCTACAAGATCTTTTTCCACAACTATCCTCGATTATTCTTGAACAGTTCTGTTAACAGTAACGCCATTTTTATTCAATAATGAACGCACTGTAGCGCTAGGTTGTGCGCCTTTTTGTAGCCAATCTTTAACTGCTTCTACATTAAGAACAACTTGGTTCTCTTTGTTTTCAACAGGATGATACTGACCAACTTCTGCAAGAGTTTTGCTCTTGTTAGCTTGTCTTGTGTCTTGAACAACGATCCTGTAATAAGGTCTTTGTTTTGAACCAAAACGTTTAAGTCTCATGCTTGTGCTCATGGTAATTCCTCCTACTCGAATTTCTATTTCGCTTCTATATGAGTTATTTCTAGATAAATAAATAATCCACTAGAAATCATTCTAATTATTATTTTGTAAGGACATAACTTACCTAACACCGGAAGCAATGTCTCACAGTTGTCAGATACTATATATTTCTTCATAAAAAATCAAGGTTAAGCATGAAATTAATCTACAAAACCTTTAATTTCCTTTTAATATATCTTAATATCCCATTTGCTGCTTTAACAATTTTTGATATTTCTTATTTTTTGTTAATTTCTGCATAGATTTTTTAAGTTTTTCAAACTTTTTAATCAGTCTATTTACTTCAGCCACAGATGAACCACTACCTTTAGCAATTCTCTTACGACGAGTCAAACCAAGAAGACGGTAATTCTGTCTTTCCATTGGAGTCATAGATAAAATGATAGCTCTTTCTTTTTTAAGTTCATCAACAGGAATATCATCAGCTGTAATATTACCAGCTGCACCAGGTATCATCTCTAGGATTTTATCCATTGATCCCATCTTATCCATCTGTTTAAGTTGATCGAGGTAATCTTGAAGATCGAAAGTATTCTTCTTCATTTTTTCCTGCAATCTTAAAGCTTCTTCTTCATCAATTGTTTCTTGTGCTTTTTCAACAAGGGATACAACATCACCCATGCCGAGGATTCTAGATGCAATTCTATCTGCATAGAAAGGATCTAAATCTTCCATTTTCTCACCAACACCAATAAATTTGATTGGTTTACCTACAACAGATCTTAGAGATAAAGCTGCACCACCTCTGGTATCACTATCAAACTTTGAGAGTACAACACCTGAAATTCCAACTTTGCTCTCGAATTCCTTTGCAATGGTAACTGCATTCTGACCTGTCATAGCATCAGCTACAAATAATGTTTCATCAGGATTCAAAGCTTTAGAAACATCTTGAATTTCTTTCATCAAGACTTCATCAAGGTGCATACGACCAGAAGTATCAACAATTACAGAATTGTATTGCATCTTCTTAGCATATGCCAAACCTTCTTTAACAACCTTTACAGGATCTTTACATCCATCGATTGTGAAAACAGGTACATCAACTTGACTGCCTAAAACTTGAAGTTGTGTGATAGCTGCAGGACGAACTAAATCGGCTGCAATCATCAAAGGACGACGTCCTTCTTTTTTAAATCTCAATGCAAGTTTTGCACTTGTAGTTGTTTTACCACTACCTTGAAGACCCATCATAAGTATGGAAGATACAACATCTGGACCTTTGAGCTTCAATTCACCCTCGCCCTCTTCAGCGCTGAGTAATTTTACCATTCTGTCGTAAACAATTTTAGTAAATTGTTGTCCTGGATCAACGGCTTTCAATACCTTCTCACCAAGAGCTTCCTCGCGAGTTCCGTTTATAAAACGTCGTACAACACGAAGATTTACATCAGCATCAAGAAGAGCAACTTTAATTTCGTCTACTGCATCTTCAATATTCTTTTCAGTTATCTTACTTTTTCCAGAAAAAGATCTCATTATTCCAGAAAATTTTTCACTTATTGATTCAAACATTACTTATCTCATTTTAAGGGGGATTTTTCTGTGTATTTATACCTCACATATTAGCAAATTGTCAAGGTAAAATAAATTAGGGCCCCATACCCTTAGTCGATTTCTACTTCCTTGTTTTCCTTATTTAGGATTACAGGAGCTCCTTGTGCAACACCAATCTTGTAACTAACAGTCGTTGAAACACCTGCTTCAATCTGTGTTACACCAAGAAGTGTTCTAGAACCAGTTACTGTATGTTTATTATGCGTGATGATAATAAATTGACTATCTTGAGAGAATTCTTCAAGCACTGACAAAAAGAAACCAACGTTTCTATCATCAAGAGCTGCATCAATCTCATCAAGAATACAGAAAGGACTTGGTTTTACCTGATATGTTGCAAATAACAGGCCAACGGCAGTCATAGAACGCTCTCCACCACTCAATAATGACAGTGTGGTCAATTTCTTTCCAGGTGGTTGAGCCAATATTTCAATTCCACTCTCTAAAATATTATCAGGATCAGATAGCTTAAGTTCAGCTCTTCCTCCACCAAACAATCGCCTGAACATCCCCTGGAAATTCACCGATATCTGTTTGTATGTTTCAAGGAATTTAGTTTCACTTTCTGAGGTAATTGTCTGAACAACCTCCTCTAGATCACTTTTTGCCTTCAAAAGATCATTTATCTGCTCATTTAGAAAATCGTACTGCTGTTTTGCTTCATTGAATTCATCCTCAGCCATTTGGTTGATATATCCAAGACGAGATAACTCTTTGTTGCACTCTTCAAGCCTGTTACGAAGAACCTTTGTCTCTCCAAGCTCATCCTTGAGTCTATCCTCATATTCTTTCAAACTTTTTGAATAGTTCTCAAAGAAAGTGGTGTAGATATTTGAAACAGCCTGATTGATTCCTTCTATCTGAACTTCCAACTGATCTTTAGCACGTCTCATATTGTTCAAAGTATTGAATGAATCAGTTTTTTGATTCTGCTTCATATTTACTTCTTCACTCAGAGCTTCAATCTCAGTTATTTTCTGCCCAAGTTCTTCAGAAAGAGTCATTCCACTGTTGGCAATCTCTTCCATATCCTCTTGAGTTTCAACAATTTTAGATTGAACTTCATTGGACTTTTCTTCAGCCATATGAGATTCTGCTATTCGATCACTGTATTCCAATTGAGTCTCACCCTTCTGCCTTTTTATGGTAGAAATGGTAGCCTTCTGTTCATTTATCATACCCTGAATCTGCTGAAGAGTCACACGAAGATCATATATGTTCTCCTTGAATTCCTCACACTGTCTGGAGAGCTTTTCATTCTCTCCTCTGAGATATGTTATCTGATTTCGAGCTATAGAAACATCTTTTCTGTTGTTTTTGATCTTCTCATCCATTGTTCTTTTTCTAGATACAAGGCCATCTGTTTTGATGAAGTCATCAATAAATGTTGGAATTACAAGATCATATTTTTCAAGAAGCAATTTAAGTTTCTTAACATTGTCAATGTTAACATCTTTATCACTTTCTATTTTAGACATCAGAGATTTTGAATCGAGAGTTGAAAGACGATTTATCATACTCTTTTGATTCTCAAGCGATTCAACAATATGATTCAAAGTTGAATCAATTTGATTTCTGATGCTCTGCCTTTCTTTTATGTTGTAGCCGCTCTTCCCAAGTTTATCTTCAAGTTGAACAACAATGAAATCAGTTATGTCTTTAAGTTGAGAGGAGAGATCTGTATAACTTTGCTCTGCTTCATCAATCTTGGTTTCAAGCTCTGCAATTTCATTGTTTTGAGACACTATCAATGACTGAGCTTTTTTAAGTGAGATTTCATATTTCTCTATATCTGATTCAACATCAGTATATTGAGCTTTTAAATCTTCAATTTTAGCCTCACTCTCTTTTATCTCTCTTTCATTATTTTCAATCTTTTCTTTTATAGCTTCAGCTTTATCAAGAGCTGCTGTTTTATTCATAAGAGCATCACGATAATGCTGTGATAGAAGTCCCAAGAACTCCTGCTTACCTTTGTGCTCCTCTTCAAGTCTTTTCAATTCAGTTTGGATTTCAATCCTTCTTGAAACAAAGCTCTGAAGGTTGGCCTTCATCTCTTCAATTACAGTATCAAGACCACTCATGGAGTCCTGCTTGTTTTTCAGCTCGATCTCTATGTTTTTTAGCTTCTCATCACTGCTATCGCGAAGCAAGAGGTATGATTGAATTGTTGATAATTGAACATCAACTTCCAATTGAAACTTTTCCTTGTTCAGCTCATTGTATTTTATACATTTTGCAGCTTGATTTTTCTTAGTTTCATATGTCCTTTTAACTTCTCTGAGAATGGTATCAACCTGAGCAATATTTTCATCTGTCTTCTTCAGTTTTCTTTCAGCTTCTTTGCTCTGAACTTTAAACCTAGAGATACCAGCGGCCTCTTCAAATATATAACGTCTGTCTTCAGGACGTGTGGATAGAATTTGGTCAATCTTACCTTGTTCCAGTATTGAATAAGCACTCTTACCAACACCGGTATCAAAGAACAGCTCTCTGATGTTCTTCAGAAGCACTCTCTGTTTGTTCAAATAATATTCAGATTCACCAGAGCGAAAAATACGACGTCTGATTTCTATATCACTTGCCTCTATGTTGAGATGGTGTGCTTCATTATCGATAACAAGAGTGACCTCTGCCATCTGCAGGGGTTTACGTGTATCAGTACCATTAAAAATAACATCTTCCATCTTTCCAGCACGAAGAGTTTTAGTAGATTGCTCTCCAAGAACCCATTTGATTGCATCAACAATATTAGACTTACCACAACCATTTGGTCCAAGCAAACTCGTAATACCATCACTAAAATCTAGATGAGTTTTATCAGCAAAGGATTTAAATCCTATTAAATCAAGCGTTTTTAAAAACAAGATATCTCCAAGAAATAATTATAAATTATAATAACGAGATAATAACATATCATTCACTATTTTTCAAATTAGGAATGAGCATACTTCAATAAAAGTTTTTCTGATTGTTGTATATATTCATTTTAAACAACAAGCATTGAAATAATTACATCAGGTATTCACCTCAACAAGAGTTTCCTTTTTTATCAAAAAGACAGCATACCCAATTGAAAGATTTATTTTTTTCTGTCATCTTTTCATGAAAACAGAGCAAATGATCTGTATATATCACATAAATTATATCAATAAT
>JALNVT010000019.1 GCA_023231265.1 Sphaerochaetaceae bacterium | reverse complement strand
TTTTTCTTTAAATTATTAGTTATGTAATATTATAAAGAGGTATAGAATCTAAATATATTGTTAATTGATACAAATTCAAAATATATGTTAAGTAGATTCTTGATAGAAAATATATAATAAAGTATTTAAAGTTATGTCAAGCAAACTCTTGTACGAAAAAATAAAAATTTATATTACAGAGTGTCTTATTTTTGGTTCTTTATATGGAAAATTTTTGGTATTTTGTTTATGGCAGTTATCTAATTTTCTAATACAGATTTTTAGAGTCAAAAATAGTGCCTTTTTTATTCTTTTGTGTTATAAAGCAAAACGAGGGGAATCATATGAGATTATTATCAGGAAAAGAAGTTGCTGATGCTAAATTGAATGGCATCAAGATTGAATGTGAATCATTTGTAAAAGAAATGGGATATGCTCCACAGTTGGCAGTTATTCTTGTAGGTGAGAATCCTGCAAGTCAATCTTATGTAAAGAGCAAAAAGAAAGCTTGTATAAGACTTGGTTTTGCACATAAAGATTATTTGTTACCTGAAACAACAACTGAAAAGAAGCTTCTAGAATTGATTGACGAGTTGAATCAAGACGAAAGTGTTCATGGTATATTGGTTCAAATGCCATTGCCTGCAGCAATTGATGAACAGAAGGTGATTGAAGCAATTCATCCTGATAAAGATGTTGATGGTTTTCACCCAATCAATGTTGGAAGACTTCTAGCTGGTCTTGATTGTTTTGTAAGCTGCACTCCAAATGGTGTGATGTCAATATTGGACTACTACAATATTGAAACTCAAGGCAAACATGCTGTAATAATAGGTAGATCAAATATTGTTGGAAAACCAATGGCATCTCTTCTAATTCAGAAGGGACGCGATGCAACAGTTACAATTTGCCACAGCAGAACAAAGAACTTGAAAGAAATCACCAAAACAGCAGACATAATAATTGCTGCTATTGGAAAGGCTGATTTTGTTACATCTGATATGATAAAAGAAGGTACTGTGATAATTGATGTTGGTATCAACCGTGTGGCTGATTCAACAAGAAAAAGAGGCTACAGAGTGGTTGGAGATGTCAACTTTGATGACTGCTCTTCAAAAGCTGAATCAATTACCCCAGTTCCAGGTGGAGTTGGATTGATGACTATTGCAATGTTGATGGAAAATACTATGAAGAGTGCAAAACAGCATTCTAAAAAGGGAAAATAATGGCGAGATATAAAAGACCAAAAACTATTGAGAAATATTGGTTTGAAACTTATGGTTGTCAAATGAATATTGCTGAGAGCGAAGCTCTTGAGATGCAACTGAAAGGCATTGGCTTGACTGCAGCTGAAAAATGTGAAGAAGCTGATATTTCAATAATCAATACATGTTCTGTCAGACAGAGTGCAGAAAACAGAGTATGGGGTAGGATTGGAAACTACTCAAGAATCAAAACAGACCATCCCATGATTTTGGTTGTCATGGGTTGTATGGCAGAGAGACTCAAAGATTCTTTGAAAAAAGATGCTCCACAAGTAGATTATGTTTTCGGTACAAACGATAAGTTAAAAATTGTTGATGTAGCTCTTGGAAAAAGAAGATTCCAAAGAGATGAGAGCTATGGATTTTTAGATAATTACTACAAAGAAGGTGATGTTTCAACTTTCGTTCCAATCATGAATGGTTGCAACAACTTCTGTACTTACTGCATTGTTCCTTATACAAGAGGACGAGAGAGCTCAAGACCTTTAGAGGCTGTATTGACAGAGGTCAAATTCCTAGATTCAAAAGGCGTTAAAGAAATAAGTCTTCTGGGCCAGAATGTAAACAGTTATAACTATGTCGATGAAGACGGCAACACAATCAAATTCCCTCAATTGCTTGAGAGAGTATGTGAGGTTGCAGGTAACATTGAATGGATCAGATTTGAATCTCCACATCCTAAAGATTTCAGTGATGAATTGATTGAGGTCATAAAGAAAGAGAAGAAAGTTGCAAAGCACATACACCTTCCAATTCAAAGTGGCAGTGACAGAATCTTGAAGATCATGAACAGAAGATATGACAGTGCAAAATTGATAACTTTGATTGATAAATTGAGAGCAGCTGTTCCTGAAATAACTTTCTCTACAGATGTCATGGTAGGTTTTCCTTCTGAAACTGAAGAGGAATTGGCAGATTCTCAGAAGATGATGAATTATCTTAGATGTACAGAAGCATTCATGTACTACTGGAATCCTCGTGAGGGAACTCCGGCAACTGAGATGGATGGTCAGATTCCTGATGATATTAAAAAAGCAAGACTTCAGAGCATCATCGATAGACAGCAGGAAATATTTGGTGAGGAGAAAGCTAAAATGGCACATGGTGTTCATAGAGTTCTTGTAACTAAAGTAAGTCGTGATGATGAGAATAAATATCTAGGTCGAGGAGAGCACAATGAAATGGTTGCTTTCACTCATGATGATAGTGTTAAAATCGACGATGTAGCTGAAGTTGAATACTTGAGTACAAAAGGTAACACAATTTTAGGACGCCTTTATAAAAAGTCTGAAGTTTAGATAATATGTTGAACACCCTCTTATTGCTCATGCATTGTGGAGGGTGTTTCAATATCGATCTTATTTAATTGTCTTGCCCAAAATAATTGTTCTGTTGGCAGTGAATTCAACTGTCTGAGTCACTTCAATGCTGTTGGGTAACTTTTTCAAGATTTGAGTTGGTGCTATTATGCAGAAGCTTTTTATATGTGGAATCCAGCTGCTGAAAATCTTCAAAGATAGATCTTCTGTTCTCGTATCCCAACCTCTATCTGCAGGTAAATCACATACCAAACAGCAGTTCTCTATCCAAGGCTCAAAGGCATCTTTATACATGAATTCTAAATTCAGATTCAAGATATCTCTGTTTTTTCTCGACATTCCAAGCATTTTATAGTTGTTGTCCGACGCATAGGTCTTCTTGCCCAAAAGCATTGCAGCAAGTGGAATCATTCCTGTTCCACAGCAAGGATCTATGATTGGTTCATCTGGTGCAATGTTTACCAAAGCAAGAGCTGCCTGAGCACTGAGAGATACACAGGTCCTCTCTGTTATAGTTCTGAGTTTGTTCAGAGCAGTCTTCTTCTCTTCAGCGACAAAACCTGCAATCCAAGTTTTATCATCTGGAGTGAATACAATTATTACTGATTTTGGATCCGATGCTCTGATCACACCGCCTAGTATCTTTTCAGCCAACATTGCATAGGTGAGTGAACCACATCTTCCTTTCTTTCCAACCTTCTCCATTCTATAGGGAGATGGAATGTCCTCTTTGAAGTTCCTCATTGCCTCTTCTGCAGATGAGCCTCTGGAGACCTCTCTAGCTAAAAACTGAGGGTAGGCACTTGTTTGTAGATCAAAACTATCACCAAAGAAGTATCTATTTGATACCTGTGTTAGTCCTGCTGCTTTCATTTCGGCTGATGATAAATCTTCAAAACCTCTTGGTGTATTTCTATATATCCAGATCAATTTGATTCCTTTAAAATTATTGTATACGGTCAACTGAATTCTTCAATTTCATATTCAATTGTATGAATTGTACCATAAGCTAAAAAAAATCTTTATACCATAGTGTTTTGTTTGATTGAAATAAACTTACAAATTTACTGGTGATTCTGACCTTGATTCATTTATAAAAACAGACAGGAAATCTTGCACTCACAAAGTATATTTTAGATTTTTTTGTCTTGATAAATTGCTAGAAGAGCACTATCCTAAAAATAACGAGGTAATAAATGAGTAGTTTTGATAAGAACTTAGAAGAATTAGCAAACTTGATTGTAAAATCTCATAGTACCGTTGTGCTGTCTGGAGCTGGAATTTCAACTTTGAGTGGGATTCCTGATTTTCGCTCTACTCATGGTGTTTATAGTGACAGCTGGCATGGAATGAACGTGGAAGAGATATTGGACATTGGATTCTTTCGTCTCCATCCTGATGTTTTTTATGCTTGGGCTAAAGACGTCTGGTATAAATTGGAAGATTTTGAACCAAATGTTGTTCATAAGACATTGGCAACTCTTGAGAACAAGGGTTATCTAGATGGTATATTCACACAGAACATAGATATGCTTCATACAAGAGCTGGTGCTAAGAAAGTTTATGAGGTCCATGGATCTGCAAAGCATCATTACTGCACAAAATGTGGTGCTCATTATGATTATAAAGATATTGCACCTATAGTTCTCAATGATGAAGTTCCACATTGCAAGCAATGCGGTGGTTTGATCAAGCCTGATATTGTTTTTTATGGAGAGGGACTTAACAGTTCAATTCTGATGAGAGCTGAGCACATGTTCAGTGATTGTGATCTGTGTCTTGTTCTTGGATCTTCATTGGTTGTTCAACCTGCAGCATCATTTCCAATGTACACAGCAAGACGTGGAAAAGGCAAGATTGTTATGGTCAACAAGCAGCATACATCACTCGATTCATATGCAGCTCTTCATTTTGATGATCTTGAAAAGCTTTTCGTTCCATTGAATGAGTTTGCAAATAGTTTGACACAGAAGTGATGGTAAAAAACTGCAGAAGATGAGGACATCTTCTGCAGAATGGAGTGTGATTTACTTATATTATTTTGTTGCTTTCTCAGCTTCCTCTTGAAATTTCTTCATCAGAATAAATTTTTTATCTCTATCTCTGATTGCTTTTTGATCTCTTCCATCATGATAGTCATAGAAGCCTTCTTGAGTTTTAACACCAAGTTTTTTGCTATCTATCAAATCATTGAAAGATTTCTGTGGTTTTTTATCATCTGCTAAATCTTCATAGAGATATTCACCTACGCTATGAAACACATCAAGTCCACCTAAATCTGATACCTCAAAGGGTCCCAGACATGAATAGCGAAAACCCAATCCATATTTCATTGCATCATCAACATCTTTATATGTTCCAATACCATTTTCAACTATGTGAAGAGCTTCTCTCAAAACAGCGAGCTGAATTCTATTTGCAATGAAGCCCTTTGCATCTTTTGATACATTTATTGGCTTCTTACCAATTTTCAATGCGACATCATATACAGCTTTTGCCGTATCATCAGATGTGGCCTCACCCTTTATGACCTCAATCAGTGGAATGAGGTGGGGTGGGTTGAACCAATGCATCCCAACAAAACGTTGTGGATATTTTACAGCTTTTGATATATCTGTTATGGAGAGTCCTGAAGTATTGGTTGCAAGAATTGCATCTTCTTTAGCAAAATCACAGACTCTAGTCCAATATTCTCTCTTCACATCAAGATCTTCTTTGATTGATTCTACAATCAAATCACAGGGAGCAAACATTTTGAAAGATGATGTGTAATTGATCTTGTCAATTATTACTTTTTTGATAATATCATTATTTAGATATGTTTGATTCAGTGAATCTTGAATGCTCTTCTTGCTTTTTAAAGCAGTCTCTTCTCTATGGTAGATGACATGAACATCGTAGCCTTTTTCAGCGAAAATCAATGCCATTGAGGTTGCCATTGTTCCAGAACCTGCAATTCCAATAGTTTGGATCATTTTGAACTTTCTCCCCAGAGTCTTTGAACTTTGATTGAAATAAATATTTTTTTATTTATTTAATATTAGTTATATAGACATAAATGTTCAAGATGTAAATAGATATTATTTTATTTTAATTTGAATTGTTACTATTTTGTGTAATTTTAAATTATTTTCTTTATTATATGCTGTTTTAAGTTTATATTAACTTGTCTTTTTAACAATATTTACATTAATATAATAAAATTGTTTGAATGAATATGATTATGTTATATAATTAATTGAAATAATACAGAAAATGGTGGTGATTAATTGAGTTACAGTTTGATAATAGTTGAAGATGAATTTATAATGCTTAAAGAACTTGAGATGATGATTGATTGGAAGAGCCTCGGTATTGAGTTGGTAGCAAAAGCTTCCAATGGAATTGAAGGTGAGAGAGAGATCGAAAAGCACAACCCTGATATTGTAATTACTGATATAAGACTGCCTGGACAAGATGGCCTTCAGATGCTTGAGAAATTTCCTGATGTCCGATCAATAATTCTATCTGGTTACAGTGACTATAAATATATGAAAAAAGCAATCAAAATTGGAGTGGAGGATTATCTTCTGAAACCGGTTGATAACGATGAGCTTTTGAAGACTGTTGTGAACATTGTCACTGAATTGAACAATGAGAAACTATTGAAGGCAAAAGAGAATATTGAAAATGAAGTTGTTCCTCTTGAAAAGAGCTTCAGCAACCATCTTATCAATTCTGCAGTTGGATATATAAGTGAGAATTACAGTTCATCTATTGGCCTTCAAGAAGCAGCCAATGCATTGAATGTTTCAGAGACACATCTATCAAGATTGTTTAAAGAAGTCACCAAGGTGAACTTTCTATATTACTTGAATGCATTTAGAATCAACAAGAGCATATATCTATTAAAAAATTCTAACATCAATATTTCTGAAATAGCTTTCAACTGTGGTTTTCTGAATCCAGGATACTATACAAAGATTTTCAAAAGATTTTTGGGTATAACTCCAACCGCTTATAGAGATAAACTGTAGTCAATTATCATCAATAAACAGCCACAATCATAGGAAATTAAATGAAGAAGAAACCAACAATATTTGAGAGGTTATTTTTATATTTCGGAATTATAATTGCAATACCTAGTTTTGTATTTGCTGCATACGCCTTCATAACAGGACAGCTTCAGATAACTCGAAACATAGAAGAGCAAGCAACTTTGTATATAGACAATGACTCTCAAGCATTTTCAAAGGTTCTTGATGATTACAGACATAAAGCCTATGAAATATCAAAAAATGAAAAGTTGATAAGTCTTTTTGATGAAAACGATGATACAGAAGTGGACAACAAAGATATCTACACAATGCTCTTTGATGTGATGAAAGGTGATACATACAAGGCAACAGTGAGTGTTGTTTCTGTTGACGGTCAGAAGAGGTTATCAACTCATGTCTTTCCTGAAAGATATGATGTGAGATATTACAATACAGAATCAGATTTCACAAATCCTATTGTATGGAATGTTCCATCAACTCAGACTTCAATTTCAATTGATAATAGATACGTCAACGTAAATGGAGATGAGATTGTTCTGTCTTTGCTAAGAAATGTATTTGATAAAGATGGCAACAACATAGGTTATGTTATTGTTGATGTCTATGATCAATGTCTTGATAATTTAATAAACAGCAATAATTTCTTTAATGATGTGCTGCTCATAAACAAAAAGAGTTACTACGCTGCGTCTTTGATAGATGGAACAAATTATGGTAACTTTTTGAATTTCCCATATCTAAAAGATAGACCAGAGGAGTTTAATAATGCAACAGAGATAAATGGTACACACCTCTTTACAGTGAGAAATATACAGAATACTGATTTGGTTGTAATGGGTGTCATTGATATGACTCACTACACAGATAACTTCTATTCAACATTGAAGGTCTTTGCTATAACTCTCGCTGTCGGTCTGCTCATTGCTCTTCTTCTCGCCTATCATTTCTCAAGAAACATGTCCATATCAATCAACAATGTCATAAACTCAATGCATAAAGTTGAAGAGGGAAATATGGCAATTGAGATAAGAGAGCATGACATAAAAGAGCTTGATGAGCTGAATGAAAACTTCAATGACATGGTCATCCAACTTGTGAAGCTCGTAAAACAGGTTCAGGAGGATGATAGAAAGTACTCACAAGCGGAGATGAAATCTCTTGAAGCACAGCTTGATCCTCATTTCTTGTTCAACACACTCAATACCATAAAGGCAATTGCTAGAATAAATGAGCAGCAGGAGATCTATGAGATTACAATTAGACTTGGAACTCTACTAAGATCAAATCTTAACAACTCAAAGACAACAAGTACCATTGATGAGAGCATATCTCTTGTAAATGATTATCTGACGATTCAAAAGATTAGATTTGGTGAGAAGCTTCATGTCAGCTATGATGTTGATGATGATATAGCAAACAATGTGATTCCAAAGCTCATTATTCAACCTCTTGTTGAGAACTCTCTCAAACATGGATTGGAACCTAAAATAGGGGATTGGTACATAGATATTCACTGCAATAAAGTAGATGATAAGATTGTAATTCGTGTCCGTGATAATGGCGTTGGACTTTCTTCTGATTTCAACAGTGATTTTGCAAGTTATAAAAATACCACACATGTTGGTCTTTACAATATCTATCGCAGACTCGATATTCACTATGAAGGTAAGATGAAATTCAACATTGTGAATGCTGAAGATGGCTTCACTGAGGCCAAGATAGTTCTTCCTCTTACATCAAGAATTGCCAATTTGCAGATGAGTACAAAAGAAAAAGATGAGACTTAAAAATATAATTTCTAAGTCTCATGGTAACTCATTATTTTAGAATTTCTTAGCTACTTCGTCTTTCAGCTCTCTTATGCTGCATCTGGAGTTCTTGTCTTCAAACATGCTTTCATTGACAAGCTTTGGAATGTCAAATTCTTCCCACTTCTCAACATATATATGCTGTCCCCATTCTTCTGTTTTGGGGCGGCTGTTCAAAAAACATGGTGCATCATCAAAAATCATGACCCAGTTTGCACGTCTGTTGTTGGTGCCTCGGTTGTCGAGACTTGTCATGCAGGAGTCCGCTCTCATCATTGAGCGACCACTGTAGTTCTTGCTGTCATTCACTATGTCTGAAAGATTTTGAGTCAATACAGATGGTGAGCTTTCAACTTCTACTGCTTTAGCAACACCTCTTGCCATGATCATATTGTTGAGCCTAAGATAAATTACATCTCCAGGTTTTATATCTATTACCATCTTCAAAGTGGCAGTGGTAATTCCATTGTGAGTTTTATCATTGCTGTAGTATGAATAGAGAGGGGCATAGTTGTTCTCTTTTGCTGTTTTATAAAGTGCCATCTCAAGGGAGGTGAAGAAACCTCCTCTCGATGTTCTGTTTGGATCTCTTACTGTTATGCATTTAGCCATTTTTGTTTCCTTCTTGTTATCTTATATATTGAAGATACAACAAAAAGTGTGAGCAGACAAACTAAAATGAAACAGTTGTGTTGAAATCTTTATTTTAAAGCAATGAACTCTCAACTTCAGCGAGTTTTGATTCTGAGATCATGAATTTATTATCAAGATAATAATTCAATGAAACCTCCCATTCTCTCATGTAGTTATCAAAGACATCTCGGGTGAAATCCTTTATCTGAGATAATCCATCTTCATCAATCGCTGTCGCTGTGTATGTGATTTCTGCAGTTGTCCTTCCATTCTCTTCTGCAATTAAATCTATTTTATATTTTTGAACGACGCTGTAGGGAATGATTTGATACATCTCAAGATGAAAGTTCTCCATATCATGAGCTGTAACTATCCATATACTGTCATTTGTTGTGTTTGGTGTGATGAATATGCATTCTTTTTCAATCACTGAAGAATTGCTGAGTACAAGTTTTGGCATCCAACCTGGAGTCCATTTTGTCTCTTCAACAGGACAGATCAGGGGGAACACTTCTTCTTTAGGTCCATTCCATGTTTGGTATCCAACATATTTGCATCTAATAGGTTCTTTTATTTCCATATCAACGACTCCTTGTACTTCTATTATTCAAGCGTTGCTAAGGATTTGCAAGGATTATTTACAAAAAAATAATGGAGCAGATTTCTCTGCTCCATTTATAAAGTTCTCTATTTGATAATATGTATTAACCTTTTCTTGATTCAAATACAGCTGCACCACCTAAGAAATACTTAGAAAGAGCACCAAATAAGATGAACATTGGAATTGATGCAATAAGAGCACATGCCATCATAGCACCTTCATCAGTCTGCTTCTCTTCAGCAAATTTAGATAGGTACAGTGGAATGGTCTTCATTGTCTCACTCTGAGATACAAGCAATGGCCAAAGTAGATTGTCCCACTGGTTTCTGAATGATAGAATAGCCAATGTAGATATAACTGGTAAACAGTTAGGGAATACAATGCTCAAGAAGATTCTGAACTCTCCAAGACCATCAACACGAGCTGCATCAATAAATTCAGCAGGGAATGTCAATAGATACTGTCTCATTTGGAACACACCAAATGCAGTTACAAGGAAAGGTACAATCAAACCACGGTAACTGTTCATCATATGAAGATTTGCAGTTACGATATAAAGTGGAATCATGATTGCTTCAAAAGGAATCATCATTGTTGCCATAATTGACATGAAGATTGCATTCTTACCTCTGAAGTTGAACTTTGCAAGTCCATATCCACAGAGAGCTGATAATATAACAGTTGTTACTGCAACTGTACTAGCTACGATCAATGAGTTAGCAATATTTCTTAGAAATACAGGATTGTTGTTGTTACCGAAGATTGCTTTATGGAAGTTTGTTAACCATGTTCTATCGCTAGTTGTGAAATACTCTCTTGATGGAATCCATCTAAAAGGCATTGCCAATATTTGCTTTGCATCCATAACTGATGCTACAAGCATGAATAATATAGGGAGAACTGTAAAGCATAAAACCAATGCTAAAATCACCCAAATAAGAGCTTCCGCTACTGTAATTTTTCCGACAAATTTATTCATTATCTCAATCTCCTAATAATCAACATCATCACTATCACTTATCTTGAACTGTACAACAGTTAAAACAAGCATAATAACGAATAGAATGATTGACATTGCACTAGCTCTGCCAAGTTTACCGTGTTTGATACCAGTGAAATAAATATTCATGGTAATAACATCGATAGGAGGTCTTGAGGTACCACCCTGTACGAACATGTACTGTGTACTGAATGTCTTCAAACATTGTAGCATTGCCATAACAGATACAAGAAGTACTGTTGGTTTTAGTAGAGGAAGAGTGATTCTCCAGAAGTTACTCCATTTACCAGAACCATCAACAGTTGCTGCTTCATAAAGTGTTGGAGGGATTGTTGCAAGTCCTGTGATGAACAGAATTACAAAGTATCCGATATACTTCCAGAAATAAACAACCATGGTTGAGAATTGAAGCATTGTTGAATTTACCAACCATCCATAGTCCTTACCTGCTGTGTTCAGCAGAGCGTTGGTTGTTTGGTTGACAATACCACGAGGGTCAAACATGATCATCCAGATAGCAGCTGCTACAACTGATGATAAAACAGCTGGAAGATAGAATCCAATTTGGAAAAATCCTCTGTAGCGTGTTTTTCTTAGTTGCATCAAGAATACAGCAATGATCAATGAAACTACTACCATTGGTATGAATGTGCCAAGGGTAAAGGTAATTGTGGCTCTCATTGAGTTCAATAGTGAAAAACCACCATTACTTTTTGTAAATAGATATTTATAGTTTTCAAGACCGATGAATTCTGATGTACGATTCATGATCTGTTTGTCTGATAAACTCGTTACAAAAGCACTGATAATAGGGTAGAAACTGAATACTGCAAAGAAAATCAAACAAGGAACTGTGAAAAAGAATCCCCAACGAGCTTGTTTTTTTTCAATACTGTAATGTTTTATAGGTTGCTTGGACATTTTGTCCTCCAAAGAAAATATGTAGGATAGAATAGATATTGAAGGCAGAGATGCCTTCAATATCGTAAATTAATTGAAACAATTAATATTAATTGAATAGAATCTTAATCTTCGTCAACTAATTCTTGAACAGAAGCTTTCAATTCTTGGTAAGCCTGTTCAGGATCCATGTTCTGAAGCATTACGTTGTTAACAGCTGTTGATAACAATGATTGTACTTCTGTAGCATTTTTACCGAAGTAAAGGTGATGTGCTCTTTCCATGTCTCCTTCAAAAACTTCTGCATAAGGCATGCTTTTGAAAGTTTCACTGTTCATCAACTCTTTTGTTGGTGGAATCAAGTTAACTTCAGATAGATATTCTTGTTCATGAGATAGCATTGAACCAATCAATTCCCAAGCTTTCTGCTGTGTTTTCTCGCTTTCATCTGCATTGACCATGTAGAATTGGCCATAGAAACTAGCTGAAGTATCAGCTACTGCATCTTCCCAAACTGGGAAAGGTACTACCATCCATTCGCCACTGTTGTAGAAATCAGGGTTGTCGGATTTAATTCTAGCTTCTTGGTATAGACCAGACATAGCCATAGCAATATCGTTATTGTTGTTGTTGAATAATTTTCTAGCATTTTTGTAAGTTGGAGAGCCTAAGTTAAGACCGTTTGGTCCCCAATTCTGCATGTAAGTTAGAACTTTTACCCAAGCTTCTTCACCGATAATAGCTTCACTGCCATCTGCGCTGAATAATGAACCACCTAATTGGTTTACCATAGGAACCAAAGTTTCCAAATAGTAAGGATATCTGAAGTCGAAACCTCTTCTTTCAATGATGTCTCCGCTTCTGATAACTAGTTTTTCAGAAACTTCTACCATCTCTTCCCAAGTTTTTGGGTAATCTTTTTCAGGATCAAGACCAGCATCTTTGAATACGTTCTTGTTGATGTATAGACACCAGCTCAAACCTTCAAAAGGAATACCATAAATATCACCATCATAAGTTACAGGATCTAGCATACCATCGATATAATGTGATTTCATATCTTCAGCATCTTTGTATCCAAGTGCTTCATATTTAACAGGTGCAACACGTCCAGCTTGAACGAAAGGATTTGCATTGTTGCTTTCTAGATTGAAAATTGTTGGACCTTCACCAGCTGCAAATGCTGTTTGAATCAATTCAATCATTTTCTTTGAAGCCTGACGAGTAGCTTTAACAGTTACATCTGGATTTGCTGCTTCAAATTCTGCAATATAACCATCTTCGATAGCCTGACGGTTTGTGTCTTCATGTGTCCAGAAATTGATTGTTACATTACCATCTTTTTCGCTAGAACCTTGAGCGAAAACAAAAGATGGAACTAATAAAAGTGCTGTAAGCACCATAATTGTAAGTTTTTTCATTTTGAAAAACCTCCCTTAAATGTTATACAACATTGTAGTTGTGTTTTTTCGTTTTCAACAAGCTAACTATTTTGATATTCTTGCAACATTTTATACTGATTTTGTAATATTATCTCGAGTGAGCCTATATTTTTTCTTTGATTTAGATGAAGGAACGATTTCTAAAATGTCCTCTTTACATAGATTGTTTATGGTCCTGTTTAAGTGTCGGTAACTAACAGCCAAAAGGCCTGATAGCTCAACAAGATTCTCATCAAAAATATCATCATCACACGTTGCTTCAATGTATTGAATTAGTCTCTCTTTCACACTCAAACTGTTGTTGATGGAGAACTGCAGAGAGGTGTTGTTGAGCTTTGTTGCAAGGTTCTTTGCAATCAAATTGCTGAATTCTATATTCTTTCTAAAAAAGCGTCTGCTAATATCCATCAATAGAATGTAGCAATCCATATCTGTTATTGCAATTATTGTAGTTTCAGATACATTGAGCTCAAGCGTGAGCTCAAGATCTCCTAAGATATCATCACCATTGAAGATTTCAAGAAGTATTTCCTTTCCGTCTTCATTGAAGCGAAGGGCCTTAGCTTTTCCTGTGACAATGTAGACAAGGTAATCAAGGTTGTAGCCCTGTTTTATTATAGGTGTTCCTTTTTTATAATGGATTGGCTTTCCATATTTTTTAAATATTTCATTCATATCTGTATTATATGGGACATAGGTCCCATATTAAATAGGTGGTGGTGATTTTTAATGATATTTGTGTTAGGTTGAATCAAGTCGAAATTTAAGCGAAAAAGTAAATATGTGGGACAAATGTCCTATATGTCCCTATGAAATAGGTGATATATTAAATCAAGAGTTCTGCGATAGCACTCAATTTTAGGATTGATGCAGTTCTCAAAATTTGTATTTCTATATAGATACAACGAGGTAAAAATGAAATCGATGAGTGGTAAAGGTGATATAGAGGTGTCTGTATTTCTATATTTAATTAACAAATAAGTAAAATATTTTAAGATATTGATATTTTATTTCTATTTAAAACAATATATCTTAATTTAAACTATTTATCGATTTTGTCCTATCAAAATGCGTCATTGGTTGCTTGAATTCAATACTTGCAACAAAATGAAACAAATTTATACAAAAATCTTTGACAACTTGGGGTATCTAAACTATAGTATTCCTAGATAATGATGTCAGAAATTTAGTAATTCTTAATATAATTTGTAGCACTTTTATAAAATCATAAAAAATAAATTTCTGATATATTTCTCAAAGAAAGAATTTCATACTTTTTATATCCATAGGGAGGGATTGTATGGTAGTTGGTAAGAAAATAAACAGGGTAGATGCTGTAACTAAAGCAGATGGTACAGCAAAATATACCGAAGATTTATTAGACGATAAGTGTCTAGTAGCAAAAGTTCTTCATAGCACAATTGCAAATGGTAAGGTTTTATCATTTGATTTGGAAGAAGCAAAGAAAGTTCCAGGTGTTGTAAAAATCATCACTTCATTTGATGTTCCAGATATTCAGTATCCTACAGCTGGTCATCCATGGTCAACTGAGAAGGCTCATCAAGATGTATGTGACAGAAAGCTTTTAAACACAAGAGTTAGATTCTATGGTGATGAAATTGCAGCAGTTATTGCTGATGATGAAATTGCAGCAGATCATGCAAGAGATTTAATCAAAGTTGAATACGAAGAGTATCCAGCAATTTTTGACATGGAAGAATCTGTTAACAATCCTGGTGATGTTCCAATTCACGAAGAGAAACCTAATAATGTTATCGTTAAATCAAACTACGAAGTACTTGATTATGATGAAGCTGTTAAAGAGCCTGGACTTATTAAAGTTACAGGTGTTTATGAAACACAGAAAGTACAGCAGTGCCACATTGAAAATGCCTCTTCTTTTGCTTACAAAGAAGCAGGTAAGGTAGTTGTTGTATCAGCAACTCAGATTCCTCATATTGTTCGTCGTGTCTGCTCACAGGCTCTGGGCTGCGATATGGGTAAAGTAAGAATCATCAAACCTTATTTAGGTGGTGGTTTTGGTAACAGACAAGATGCTCTGACTGAACCTTTGAATGCTTTCTTAACATTGCAGGTTGGTGGACGTCCTGTTAAATTGATGTACACAAGAGAGGAGACATTCTTTGGAACTCGCTCTCGTCATGCAATGAAATTCTACATCACTTCTTATGTAAGACCAAACGGCACATTTGCTGCACGTGAGATTGTTGCTTACTCTGATAATGGTGCTTATGGCTCACATGCTCACGCTTTGGTTGCAAACGCAGTCAATGCATTCAGAATGATGTATCCAGTTGGTGCTATCAAAGGTGTTGCTTACACTGTTTATACAAACAACCCAACAGCAGGTGCTATGAGAGCTTATGGTATTCCTCAAATTGGATTTGCTTTAGAAGCACACGTTGATGATATCATTGCAAAGCTTCCAAATGATGATGCAATCTCATTCAGAAAGAAAAATATGATGCAGCTGGGTTATGTTGATCCAGGAACAACAATCACATGTCATTCAACAGGTCTGAGCGAATGTATCGATAAAGGCCGTGAGGCAATTGGTTGGGATGAAAAGATAGAGAAATATAAAAACCAAACAGGTGATGTTCGTCATGGTGTTGGTATGGGTATCTTCTGTTACAAAACAGGTGTTTATCCAATTGCTCTTGAAACTTCAGCTTGTCGTATGATTCTTAACCAAGATGGTTCAATTCAACTTCAAGTTGGTGCAACAGAAATCGGTCAGGGTGCAGATACTGTATTCTCTCAGATGGCTGCAGAGACATTGAGCATACCTTTTGAAAATGTTCACATCTTATCTCAACAGGATACAGATGTAACACCTTATGATACTGGAGCTTATGGCTCTCGTCAGACTTATGTAACAGGTATGGCTGTTAGAAAGACAGCAGAATCACTGAAGAACAAAATCTGTGATTATGCTGCTTGGATGTTAAATAAAGATAGAATTGATCTGGACCTAGTTGACAACCATATTGTAAGAGTTGGAACAAATGATGTATTGATTTCACTTAAAGAAGTTGCAATGGAAGCTTGTTATTCAAGAACAAACTCAAACCATATTGCAGCAGAAGAGACTCATCACTGCAGTGACAATACTTATTCATTCGGTGTTTGTTTCGCTGATATTGAAGTTGATATTCCACTTTGCCAGATCAAAGTCAATAGAATCATAAACGTTCATGATTCTGGAACCATCATCAATCCACAGACTGCCGAAGGACAAGTTCACGGTGGTATGAGCATGGGTCTTGGTTATGGCCTACTTGAAAAAATGTTATTTGATCCTAAGACTGGTAGAATGCTCAATTCAAACTTGCTTGATTACAAGTTGATGACAGCAATTGATACACCAGATTTAGAAGTAGCTTTTGTAGAACCAAAAGATCCAAGTGGTCCTTATGGTAACAAATCTCTTGGTGAACCACCTGTAATTCCTGTAGCACCTGCACTTCGTAATGCAGTATACAATGCAACAGGCGTAGCAATTGATTCAATCCCACTCAATCCTGAAAAGTTGTTCCAAGAATTTACTGATGCAGGACTTATCAAATAACGTAGGAGAATAAAACATAATGTACGATTTCAATAATATATATCAGCCAAAGACAATAGAAGAAGCATTGAAGATGAAAAGTGAACATCCAGAAGCTTTGATCTTAGCTGGTGGTAGTGATATTTTAATTCAGGTTCGTGATGGTAAATTGGCTGGATGTGATGTAATCAACATCCAACCTCTTAACGAATTGAGAGGTATATGTGTGGAGGACAATGGTTCTATTTTGATAAGACCTTTGACAAGTTTCTCACATATTACAAAGAATCCTATAATCGAGAAGTTTCTTCCTGCTTTAGGTTTTGCAGTTGATCAAATTGGTGGTCCTCAAATCAGAAACATCGGTACAATCGGTGGTAACATTTGCAATGGTGTTACTTCTGCTGATTCAGCTTCAACTTTAAAAGCTTATGATGCTGTTCTTGAGATAGCATCTGTTGATGGTATCAGACTTCTTCCTTATGCTGACTTCAGCAAGGGTCCTGGTAAGGTTGATCTGAAAGGAAATGAGATTCTAACAGGAATTAGAGTTCCTAAAGAATCATATGAAAACACATATGGCGAGTACATGAAGTATTCAGTTCGTCGTGCAATGGATATTGCAACTCTTGGTTGCAGTGTGAATGTACGTCTAACAGATGACAAGAAATCAATTGATAGAGTTAGAATTGCTTATGGTGTTGCAGGTCCAACTCCAATGCGTGTTCCAACAGCTGAAAAGTTAGGAAACGGTAAGGTAATTACAGAACAGCTGATCACTGATATCGCAGAAGCTGCATTGACCGATGTAAAACCAAGAACTTCTTGGAGAGCTTCAAAAGAATTCAGAATGCAGTTGATCAAAGAACTTTGCAAGAGAAGTCTTAGAACATCAATTAAAAAAGCTGGAGGTACAATCTAATGGCTAAACAATTAATTACGGTTACAATTAACAACAAACTGACAGAACTTTATGTAGATCCACGTGAATCACTGGCTGATATGTTGAGAAATGATTTAAAATTAACAAGCGTTAAGCACGGTTGTGATGTAGGTGAATGTGGTGCATGTACTGTTGTAATTGATGGTGAGAACTTTGATTCATGTATATATCTTGCAATATGGGCTGATGGCAAATCAATAACAACTGTTGAAGGTTTGGCAAGTCTTGAAGGCGAGCTAGCTGATATTCAGCAGGCTTTTGTAGATGATGGTGCAATCCAATGTGGTTTCTGTACTCCAGGTTTCATTATGAGCACACTTCCACTTTTGAATGTTGAAGAAGACCTTTCAAGAGAGGAGATCAAGAAACAGGTCTCTGGTAACTTCTGCCGCTGTACTGGTTACACAAATATCATCAATGCAATTGAACACACACGTGAGAAAATTAAGAATGATAGAGACAGTGACAAATAGTATTGTTTGTTTACATTATTACAGGTTATTTGATATAATTTATTGAGTAGCTTATTGAGAGGAGCTGTGAGGCTCCTCTTCTTATATATACCAAAGTGAGAAAAAATGAATAAAAATAAAGTCCTATCCATAATGATGAAACCATCTTCATCTTCATGCAACCTTAAATGTGATTATTGCTTCTATCTTGATGAAGCAGTGAATCGTGAATCTCCAAACAGGGGACAGATGAGTGTGGACACACTCACAAATGTTGTAAAGAAGGCATTTGATCAAGATTGTGCAGTATCTTTCATCTTCCAAGGTGGAGAGCCCTCTCTTGTTGGTTTGAAGTGGTTTGAGAGATTCATCGAAATTGAAAATGAATATAAAAAAGAAGATTCCGTTGTATCTCATTTCTTCCAAACAAACGGCTCATTGATAGATGACAGCTGGGCAAAATTCTTCAAAGAGCACAATTTCTTGGTTGGTGTATCATATGATGGTCACAACAGAATTCATGACATTCATCGCCGCATGGTAGATGGAAAGAAATCATCTCGTCTTGTAAATAAAGGAATCTCTTATTTGAAAGAGGAGGGTGTTGATTACAACATTCTAACAGTTGTGACCAATGAAGTTGCAGAGAACATAGATATTGTCTTCAAAGGACTTCTTGATAAGGAAGTTTATTATCAGCAGTACATTGCATGTCTTGATGCTCTTGTTGATAGCACAGAGAACAGATATCTCGACCCTGTTATCTATGGTAACTTCTTGATAAGATTGTTTGACCTTTGGACAGAATCAATTGATAGAGGCTACAACGTATCAATAAGACTTTTCAACAACTTCATATCAATACTTATGGGATATCAACCAGAAGCGTGTGATATGATGGGAAACTGCTCTCCTCAGTATGTAATTGAGGGTGATGGTGATGTATATCCATGTGATTTCTTCTGTCTTGATTCTTACAAACTTGGCAACATAAATGAAGTCTCATTTCCTGAATTTGATCAGAAGAGATCAGAGATTGGATTCATCGAGAGATCTCTTCAAAAAAGTGAGGAATGCTTGAATTGCAAGTATTTCAATCTTTGCAGAGGTGGTTGTCCTCGTTACATGAACAAGGAAACAGGAAAGTTCAGATTCTGTGAGAGCTACACAATGCTATTTGATGCACGTCTTGATGTCATGGTCAAAATGGTTGCTACAATTTCAAAGAACAGAACTAATCAGTAAAGTTTCTGGCCATATCAATGAGTCTCTTTGCTCCCTTGGTGAGATATTTGTTTTTGTGATGTATTATTGAGTATGTTCTCTCAAAATTTACATCACAGATTTCAATCTGCTTCACCTTCTCTTTCAGCAGGTGATTGTTCACAACACCATTTGGAAGAATGGAGATTCCCAGATTCTCTGATACCATTGAGAGTATTGCATCATTTGATACACTTTCCCAGACAGGCAGCATCTCCATGTTCTCTTTTGAAAGAGCTCTATCAATGAGAGTTCTGCCTGCACTGTCTTTCTCTCTCAATATCATCTGATGGTTTGAAAGGTCCTTCAATCTCACCTTATCTTTTTTAGTAAGGGAGCTGTTGAGAGATACAACAAGAACAAGCTTGTCTTTGTAAAACGGAGTGTGAGTCATCATTTTTGAAGTTTCATCTGAGAAATTTGATGTCTCAATGAATGCAATGTCCAGTTTGTTCTCGACAACCATCGATGAGATTGTGACAGAATCTCTCACAACAACATTCAGCTCTGTTTCAGGGTATGTCTCCTTGAACTGCTTTATCAGAATGGGAAGAATGAAGATACCAATTGTTATTGAAGATCCAATTGATAGATATTTTGTCTTATCATAATCCTTGAACTGAGTTTCAAGACTCAAGAAGTTTGTGTTTATCTCTCTAGCATAAATAAGAAAGCTTCTTCCAGCTTCTGTTAATACCAGCTTTCTAGATATCCTATCAAAAAGCTTTATTCCATAATACTGCTCCAATTCTTTGATTGCCAAGCTTATTGAGGGCTGTGCAAGATTCAAAGCATCGGATGCTTTCACTGTGCTGCCTGTATCACAGACGGCTATAAAAATGTGAATATGTCGTAATGTCATACTAACTCCTATATATAACAAAAACCTTATAGATAATATTAATATATTCTATTTTACATATATTATTTTATTATGTATAGTGTAACTAAAACTGGAGCAAATAATGAAAAGAAAAGATTATTGGCAATTATTCAGAATCATGTTTACCCTGAGTACTTTTACTTTTGGAGGTGGTTACGTAATTGTTTCATTGATGAAGAAAGAATTTGTTGACCATCTGCATTGGATTGATGATGATGAGATGCTCAACTTGGTTGCAATTGCACAGAGCTCTCCTGGAGCTGTGGCAGTTAACGGTTCTATGCTTGTCGGATATAAGGTTGGTGGACTTAGAGGTGCAATAGTATCTGTTATTGGTACAATTCTTCCTCCATTTATAATTCTTTCAATAGTCTCTGCATTCTATGTGCAGTTCAGATCAAATAGATATGTAAGTGCCTTCCTACTTGGAATGCAACCGGCAATTGCAGCAATAATTGCAGATGTAACAATGACATTGGGATGGAATGTAATAAAGAAAAAGGAAGTTCTGTTCATCGTAAT
>JALNVT010000018.1 GCA_023231265.1 Sphaerochaetaceae bacterium | reverse complement strand
TGAATGGAGCAAGAGAACTGGTGTTGGTTGCTCTGAACTTTTGAAACGTGGAAATGACTGCGGTATCGCATGGCAGGATGGTAGAATGTTTGTATGGCCTGATTCCATAAGAATCAATCTTGCATTGCCAACAAGCAGAGTTATTGAAGCTTTTGATAGAATAGATAAATATGTTTTCAATCTAAAATAGCTCAAAAAAGAATAAAAATCTGCTATTGATGTGTTTCAATTAATAGCAGATTTTTTACTAAAGATATGGCATGAGATTTGTGAATTCTTATGTGTTAAATCTCTTTGAATATTGAATAAAAATCACGCTGTATCTTATCAAGATAATCGAGTACAACAATCTGTTGCCAAGCAATATTAATTTCGAAGTATCCACTTAGTCGCGTTTGATCATTGAAGTAATCCCATCTTGTGTGGTTTATCTTACCAGGTAACCAGCCATAGAACTCATCAGTCCTACCAAGATCATTCTGAGGAGAAGATATCAATTCTCTGCATGCTTTGATCATCAGAATTGCCATTTCTTTATAGAACTCATCACCACAAATCTTATTCAGTCTCAAGAAATCATAAGCTATTTTTATACCATAGAAATCCAGCGATTCATTGCTTATTGAGACGCTCGTAAACCCTGTTGTTTTAAAATTCATCTTTCCAAGAGGGGTTCTAGATTTAAATTTTATGTCATCTAAAACAATCCAGGTGACGACAAAGTTGGCTGCTTTCTTGCAGAGATTTAAATATCTATCTGTATGAAAATCTTTCATCTCATAGAGGCTCAAGAATGTGTTCAGTAGAATTGCTCCTGATTCTTTATCGCAGCAGTTTGTATCCAATGTATCTCCATAATAGTCATTGTTTATGATTATTCCTTCATAATATTCAACTGCTTTTAGAATTGATTCATAATACTTCACGCTGTTGGTCTTCTTGTATAATTCAATCATGAATCGGAGCATGTGGGCACCGTTACAACCTCTTGAATCAATTACTTCACCTTGCTCATTCAGCCACTTTCCATAATTTCCATTGTCCATTTGATGATCTATGAAGAATGAAGCAACTCGTTTGATCAACATCATATATTCAGGTTTTAAATCATACACAATCGAAGAATATAATTTTGTGTAAGCCAACATTGCCTCACCATTGGTACGGGTGTTCACGCTGTTTCTCAGCACTTTCAAGGAGTTGTTAGAAGCATATGATTCCCATGTATCATTGCATATATCATAATTATCTTTATATATTCCTTTTGATGTTTCTCCTTTCAAGAAGAAGTCTCCAATCTCCTCTCCAAGTCTTTTGTAGTCATGATTTGGAATGATTCTATCTTCAGTCTCTTCCAAAAGTTGAAGCATTGGTTTGGATATTTTAGATTTGATCAGTTTGATATCCATATTTGTGAAGATGCATGCAGCCTCAATACTTTTTACAAGGAAAGAGGCACTTGTATAATTGTAATACTGCTGCTTGCTTCCGTTATCTTTTCCCATCCATATAAATGTACCTTTATCATCTCTATTCAGAATGTTCAGAAGATGTATCAGAAGCAATGCTTTATAGTCCCACCATGAGATATAAGTGGATTCTGTTGGTTCACATATTCCTCTGAAATAGGAAGCGAAACCTTTATATTTTTCAAATAAATCATCATATATATATTTACTTTCTCTTTCATCATTGTCCAGATAGATTAGATATTCATTTTCAAATTCTGTATCTTCAGCAAGAGTTTTGAATCTTGAATCTCTTTTATCGGATGTGAAATAGGCTATATTGCGTCCATTGTATGATGTCGGCCATTCTTCAGCTGGCATCCTGTATGTTATTTCGTTTTTCAGAAACGCAACAGACTGATGATTCAACGAAGCTCTTGTGGATGTTATGAATGTTGAACTGCTGTTGAACAGTACAATGCATCCAGGTATGTTGGTTCTCGATTCATCAAATGAATATGCTTTGTCTTTTTTGATACGGGGGAAACATCCTGTTCCTTCCTTGTTATCTTTAAAAATTATGCCAGGTGCAAATATCTCTGGTTGATTTACAGGAGTGGTTATCTTAAAAGAGAAGGAATATTCGTTGCTTTTTAGAATTTTTGTGTTTCTTTTTATTCTCAGAAACTTATCATCAATTATTATCTTATCTGTAATTGTTGCACAATCAAAATTCCAAGTAATAAGTGAATCATGCATATCAGCAGATAAAAGTTGATGTCTTTTATCAACAGTTGATAGAGATAGGTCCAATAACAAATTAAGATCATCAGTAAATTTGATAGTTATACTCATACATTTGCTCCTTTATAGAAAAAATGCGAGTTGTTCTTATTAATGTACTTATATTATAGATTGCATATATCCACAAATCAAGATTCCATCTCAAGCTTTAATTTTTGAGGTGTCCATACAGTAGTTTTAGCTGTAATTATTGCTGAAACTGAAGAAATTTGCCAAGAATTGATCTTTTCGTATTTTAAAGTGCATAAAGGTCTCATAATTGGCTTATAAATTTGGTATGTTACTATTTATTGATACAGATTCGTGTGAATATATTCTGTGATTTTATATGATTTTATTCAAATTTACACAATAGATACCAAAATTGTGTAATAAATCGCTATATTGTCAAAAACTGACCACAGATCCAATAATCTTTAGATTTCGTCAAAATTTTATATTAACAAAATATAACTATATTTTTTACACTAAAATAAAAGAATTAACAAAATGATATTTAAAAATTTTAGCTTACAAAAATTGTAATTTCAATAATTCTATATGTATAAAAATACTAAACATAATGATGTATAATAAAATATAGAGTAAAAAAAACGGCACTTAGTACTAATAAGTGCCTTTATACTATACAAATAATAACTTACATATCACTGTTTGTAATCAGCTCAGTATGTGCTTTTAGAAGAAAAGAATATAGATCATCATCTCTCTTCTTGCAATCAACAAGGATTCTGAACACAGGTTCTGTACCAGAGCCTCTCATCCAGATGAAAGCTAGAGGGATATCTTTCTCACTGAAGAAAGTTATTTTCAAACCTCCTTTGTAAGGTGCGGTTCTATATTTCTCTCCCATTCCTTCTACTGTATTGGTACCTTCCATCTGATATTCTCTGTAAGATACAATTCCATAACCTTTGAATCTATCAATGTTTTTATCAAAGAAGTCAGAAAATGCTCTTTCATAGTTAGATTTTAATATACCATGAGAGGATCTTACATGAAGTTTCGCAGATGCTGAAAATGCATCTGTTGTGGTGTATTCAGGAAGAGATTTAATTATATTCTCAATACTTATTTCAGCATCTTCATATTTTGAAACTTTTCTGTATTCTTCAAATATTGATTTGTCGGTCAACAATGATATCAATGTCATTATTGTGTTCAAAGGATCTCTTACTTTTGCAGGATTGGTTATGTTTCCACCGTTTGAACCCTCTCCAAGAATTCTAACTGTATATCCTTCATCACGTTTCATCTGAGCAAGTTCAACAACATTTGCTTCTCCTACTTCTGCTCTGAAGACCTCAACATCTAAATATCTACATATTTCATCGATTCTCATTGATGTAGGGCCGTTTACACTTATTGCTAGTTTGGAATTCTGGTCTTTGGCTCTTATTGAACTCAATTCTGCCATAGCAACCAGTGCGAATACTTCCTGTGCTTTTAAAATTTCAGCTTTACCTGTACTTTTTTTGATGTAAACTAGATTTCCTCTATCGCCATCATTATCAGGAACATATCCTACAACAAAATCTTTATCCTCTTTATACTTCTCTTCTAAAAGAGTTCTGCACAGTTCTAGATTCTCTCCTTCAGGTACAATGGCATGTACCACATGTCGAGGGGTATCATTTGCCATCAAGCTCTTGACTCCAATTTCTTTGAAAAATTTTCTGTCTATGCTGCATCCTCTTGCACTGCCATTTAGCTCTGCAACGATTCCAATTGGGTGCTTGCTTATTTTTGCCTTCAAATATTCTAAGAATTCTTTGTTGCTCTCACCTTTTGCAGCAGTTGTGATTATGAAGTCTCTATATAATTCCAAGCTGTGTTTCTTCAAGGCTGGAATATTGTTTAGAACTTCTTCATAAGTTTCGATCTTGCAATTTTCAACCAATGATCTGACGATGTTTATATACTTCTCATTGCTTGAGAATTTTTTTAAGTCTTCAATCATTGGTGCTACAGTTGCTGCAGTATACACACCGCCATTGAAACCAAATTTAATTCCATTGTGACCAACTGGATTGTGAGAGGCTGATATATACAAGAAAGCATCTATATCATCTTTTTCAAGAGCTGAATATGCCATTATCTCAGGCGCAGCGGCTATAAATATATTTTTGACATTGATGTCTAAAGATATAAGCACTCTGCAGATAATATCAGACATTGCAGGACCTGTAGGTCTGGCATCCATTCCAATGAGAACAGTTGTTTCTTTGTGATCTGTTTTACTTGTTCCATCAAAGCAACCTAGGTGTTTTGCAAGTGCTAAAGCTACATATCCTGCAATATATCTGTCTTCAATAGAAAGGTTTTCTTTATCGTCTTCTTCATCGCCACTTTCTGCAAATATCTTTCTCCAACCAGAAGCAGAAAGAATCATTGAAGATACTTTCTTATTTATTTGTTCTTGGGTAGGAATATTATCTTTCAAAATTTTTTCTTCACTATCCGCAATGAAAAGGCCATAGGATTTATCTTTATATATCATATATCTTCCTCTTTTTTATTGATTATATCGTATCCTAATTATAGTTATAGGACATAAAAAAAGACAATATACAATTGTCTTTTTCTTTTGCATAATTAATTGATCTCGCTCATTCCCAATGAAAAATCACCTACAATTTTATAGAGATTCCCATCGTGCTTAATTTCTAATTTCCTGTCAGGAAAATATTTAGGTAATAAATTTTTTAGGTAAGAAATTCCATCATCAATGATCTGCTTTTCTTCTTCTTTTTTTACCCAAGAAAGAGTGACTATATCGATATCAACAATATATCCACGACCCTCAGAGCTGCCATATCCAAGAGTGAATTTTGTACCAGCCGAAAATAAACCATCATAGTTACCACTGGCTGCTTCTCCCCTCTTCATACGATTGGGATGACGTGGATATTTTTCTCCATATTTATCTTCTAAATAACTATCCAGTTCCAAACACATCTTTGTTAAAGATTCTTCAAGTTTATCTTGTTTGTAATCCATTTGAAGCTTTCCTCATTCTTTCTCTGAATCAGAGATTGTTTCTAAGTTAAAATCTTGGTCAGTCTCATTGGTAGAAGTTGAAGAAGGCAATAAATTTGAATTGTCCACTGCTGTTCTTGCACTTATAAATCTCTTGAAAAGTCCACCAAATTTACTTTGTTTCAATTCTCTTTCAAGCAAAGACCTTTCTTCAACAACCTCGAGAATAGAATCATCTGTTTTATCATTTGAGTCGTCATCTTCTGGAGGAGAATAAGTTTCTGCCTTGTATTGTTTCAATACCTTCTTGTCCTCTTGGTCGATGTGTGACTGAGGAGTGATATGAGAAAAGTCTTCTTTCTTTATAATCTTTTCTACATAGTTCATTATACGTTCTTCATTCTTTTCATAAACGATGTTTCCAGCTTCTTCAAGTTTTTCTATAGCATAAGTTGTTGTATCGTCAATTTTGAAGTTATCTGATTCCAATTCATAATCTACTCTGGTATATTCAATCTCATCATTGGTAGATGCCATATAATCGGACATCTGCATTTGACTGGATGCATAAATTTTTTGAATAGGTGCTCCTTTTGTAGGATCTATCCAACCCATAACACCACTGCCTGTAATATCACCATCACCCAGTCTGAAGATCTGGGTTGCTGTAGATAAAGATATTATATGGAACTTTTTGCAGTTTGGATATAATTTCTTTGCTTCACCATAAGCTAAAATTACAGGATTATTTGCTACCATTCCTCCATCAATGAGAGTGAGTTTCTTATCTGTAGCTCTTTCGTGCAGGATAACTGGAGCAAAATAAGTTGGGGCTGCTGAAGTAGCTCTTGCTGCTTCTTTTACATAGAAGTCTTTTGAATCCCAACTTTTGAACATATAAGGTTTTCCTTCAATAAGTTCATAGGCAACTGTCATGGTTGGAACAAAACATTGAGACATTTTTGCTTCATTGAATATAGATTGTAAGAAATTCTCCAAGGGTTCTGCTCTATATTTAGCACTCAACATCTGGCCAAATAATCTTGTTCTATTTGGAAAAATCTTGCTACCATTTTCACTGTAAATATATCGTAACTTTGAGCAATCACATGCTCTAGGTATTATTATATCTTCTTTTTTTTCAGGAGTTGGTTTCTTTGTGATTTTATCTATAAAAGACTGTTTGGGTTTTTCAAATTTGATAACTTCAGTAGGTCCAGCTTCTTTTGGAATACTCATATATTGAGGGGGAACGGTCAAAGCAAGTGCCAAAAGTCCTCCAGTTGAAGTACCAGCAATTAAATCGAAATGTGAATAGAATGGCTTTTTATCATCATAAGCTTTCATCAATTGGGCTAATTTGTCCAAAACTACTGCAGGGACTATGCCCCTCATTCCACCACCATCTAAGCAGAGAATATATCGTTCCTCTATCTTCTCTTCTTCTATCTTCTTTTTAAAGATTCCCATTAAATTCTCCAAACAAATCTATTATTCTTGTTAAAGATACAACAATTAAGTAAAATCGACAGTACTAAACAAGAAAAATATTATTATTATATTTGTTATAATGGTATTGTAATCGAAAATATAAAATTTATAAAGTTGGAAAAATAGTGAAAAATCTGGAATTATATAATGAATGTATGCTTTGTCCCAATTATTGCAAAGTCAATCGAAATGGAGGAAAGCTTGGAGTATGTGGTGAGAGTGCCATTGTTCGTGTTGCTTGGAGTGGGTTACATAAGGGAGAGGAGCCTCCTGTAACTGGCAAAAATGGTTCTGGAATGATTTTTTTCTCAGGGTGTCCACTTCACTGTCAGTATTGCCAAAATTATCAAATCAGTGGTGGTTTGAACGTCAGAGATGGTTCTGTAGGTACAGAAGTCAGCATTGATGAACTGGCTAGGATGATGATTGAACTTCAAAAAATTGGAGCCAACAATATCAATTTTGTTACAGGTACTCACTTCATTCCATCTATAATAGAAGCAATTGATATAGCTAGATCTATGGGAATGACTCTTCCTCTTGTTTGGAATACCAGTGGGTATGAGTCTATTGAAGGATTGAAGGCTATAGATGAATATATTGATCTGTATTTAATCGACCTAAAAACATTGGACAGGAATACCGCCAAGAACTTCTGTGGTACAGAGAGATATGTTGATTATATAAAACCTGTATTTGATTTCATTGTTAAAAAGCATCCAAAGTACAAATATAAGGGTCAGTATACAACCCCAGAAGGTATATTGGTTCGCCACCTTATTTTCCCAGGTCCTTTAAAATCTACAACAGAATTTTTGGAATATTATGCAAAGAATCTTAAGGATAAATGCTTTTTATCTTTGATGGTTCAGTTCACAGATCCAATCAATCCTGATAAATTTAAAAAGATCTCTGAGGAAGATTATGATAATCTCTTAACTTATCTCGATATTTTAGATATTGAAGATGGTTTTGTGCAGGAGATAGGAGATGATGTGGAGTGGATTCCTGATTTCAAACTGGATATGCCGTTCCCTAAGAATTTTTGCACTCCTCTTGAATACTATTTAGATTTAAAAAAAGAAAATTAGTTGTTATGTCATTTTATATTAGAAAAGCTATTGAAGGTGAAGAAAAGATAGCACTTAAAATCAGCGATGCCGGAAGAGCTATAATGCAAAAAAGAAATAATCCTCAGTGGGATACAGGCTATCCTTTTGAAGATATGCTCATAGAAGATATTGAAAAAGGACGATTGTATTTTGTTTTTGAAGAAGATCCTTACTCTGTCGTTGGTATGGCTGTCTTCCAAAAAGAAAAAGATAAAGATTATGAGAATGAAATATTCTGGAAATATGATTGTCTCTATCTATCAATACATCGCCTTGTATCCTTAAAAAAGGGTGCTGGACGGTTTTTAATTGAAGAAGGCATGAAGATTGCAGAGAATTTGAAAAGGTCTGTTAGAATCGATACTCATCCCCAAAATATTGCAATGCAATCTCTTATAAAATCATTGGGTTTTGAAGAGAGAGGTAGCTTTGCTCAACCTTCTTATATAGATGGTGCAGATGCAATTGCTTTTGAAATAAAAAGATAAAAAAATAAGGCAAGGAAGTCAAACAACCTTGCCTGTTATGTTTAAATATTTTAATTATTCGCCGATAACGGTACCGTCGAATTTTTTGCCATTAAGAATAGCCATTGTGTTTTCAATATTTCTACCATCTGCACAGATTACTTTCATTGATTCAGCTTCAGCAGTTTTACTTGCGATAGGATCAAATGGAAGGTTCTTTCCTGGTATCCACTCGTTACCTACGATGTCTCTGAATTTTTCCCAACAAATTGAATCAATTGGTGTTGCAGTTGGATCTAGTTTGGGATCTGCTGTATAAACTTTAGCAATGTTTGATAAGTTGATTATCAACTTACCATTGAATCTTTGAGCCAAATAAACAGCATCTGTATCTGTTGAGAAACCAGGTTTCCAACCAGCTGCTACCAACACTTGATTGCTGAATGCAATATCTGCTGTAGGATCAGTTACTAAATCATCATCTGTCAAATCGCTGAAGATTGCATGAACTAATTCGCCGTTAAGGTGTGTTGCTTTGATTCCAATCCAATCCTGAACGTTATTATCTTTGTTGTCGGAAATAGCTCTAAATGCTGTCTGATAAACTCTTGCAGGTGCGCCTCCACCACAAACTATTATTACTTTTCTTTCTTTGTCTTCACTTAAATACTCTCTAAGTGCTTTGTTAAAATTGATTAGAAATTCTGTATCTACTTTATCTGGTGCAATGATTGAACCACCAAGTGATAACACTGTTAATTTGGACATTATAATGACTCCTTAAACATACTTTATTAAAGAAGTACCATATTTTGCATAAAATTATAAGAATTTTTAATGCAAAAAAGTGAATTTTGTCATTAAAACTATTAGGAAGAAAAAACAGATGAATATTTTGCATAGCAGAATACTGATGAACATTCCTAAAGAGGTGAAAAAATGGGCAAGTATGATGATTTGAATTCTGTATTACTTGAGGGACGACTTGTTAAAGACCCAACGATTAAGACTTTTAGCAGTGAAAGCAGTGTCTGCAATTTTACAATTGCAAACAATTATTCTTATAAGCAGAAAGATGGAACTTACAAACAGGATGCTTCTTTCGTTGACATACAAGTTTGGGGCAAAAGTGGAGTGCTGTGCAATCAGTATTTGGGAAAAGGAAGTATTGTTAGATTGAGAGGAAGAATTTCTCAAGTTAAATGGGAAGATGAAAATAAAAAAACTAAATCTAAGATTTATGTTACCGCAGGACATGTTGAATTCAGGCAGTGCACTCCAAAAAGTGAGAATTTTGAAGAGTTACCTGGAAAGACAGATATGAAGAGTGAAAACAATGTTGGCAAAATTAAAAGTGCTGAATCTGTAGCAAGAATGGATCCTAAAATATTTGATGGTTTATCTAAAGGATGTGAGGGATTGGAAGAACCATCCGTGGATACGAATCTTGTATAGTTATGTTCTTTTCATAATACGTAAAATGTCCTATGGATCAATTCTTTAGGGCATTTTCTTTACAAAAATACAATGGATTTTTTCAGGCAGTCGGTAAAAAAACAAAAAAAACAGCAATAAATACAATAAAAAATAAAAATTAATAAAAAAATATGAATAAAAAAATGGCTGAAATATATGTAATATGACCATAGTTAAAACAATAAATAGATAACTTTGACGTAAAATCATAAATAAAAACGGCTATATAAAGCGCTTATAACAATGCTTCGTACAAACTTATTACATGATAACATGAAATAATACTTGTACTTATTACAAGCTAAGTCTCTATTTTAAGGGTTTAAAGGAACTTATAACCTAAGTTGGTGCTTTTATTGAAATTAATTTCGTTGACTTATACTAACTTCTACACTATATTAAAAATGAATTTAGGTTACTGGTGATATATATCAAACTCTTATTCTTGCATTATTGATAAATACATCAATAGATATAAGCAGTTTTGGATTTGGATACCACTCGATTCCATTGATTATGTAAACTGGATAGTTGAAAAGAGAATCTCAATTTGCTCTGATATCTTTTTAATAGGTGTGGAATTTTTCATATTATTGATGAATCTATCTGTTTCTTATTCAGTAAAGTAACCTAAACAAATACATAGATTTAAGGATGAGTATTTAAATCGATATCTAAAGCTAAATCTGCTTCTGTGTATTGTCAACATGTAAAAAAAGAAAGGGTAGTTCAATTCTTGGGAAGGAATTGGACTATTGTTTTTTTCTGTTGTTTATTGGAAAGGCAAAATAATAATTGTGTTTGATTGTAATGATGAAGTTTGGACTTTGCATCATGCAATTTTAACATTGCAGAGCATCATTATTATGATTCATACATAAATTTTTAATGATGCTGATTGAAAGTTTTAACTCCAAGATTCCCATCAAACATATAATATAGATCGATTAACGAGTCAATTGATGTAAATATTATAAAAATAATTTACTTTTTTTAATAAAAAAATTGTCCAGAAAGTATGCTATATGACCATAGTTGATCTTTCTTGGAATAAACTTCGTTGTTTATATTCTTCACTTAAACATTGCAAATTTGTCTTGATATCAATACATCTTACATACTTCTAACATTAATACTTCATGTTAAAGTTTGTACTTCTACTTACTTTAACGTGATTATTATGAAATTTTGAGGTACTTTTGGCATAAGTTGATATATTTTGTTTGAAAATAAACATTGACTTATACTAACTTCTACACTATATTGAAAATGTAATTAGGCAACAGAAGTAACAATATAAATTTTATTATTTTAGTTTTCCTGATTGATGAAATGCCTGCAGAGTGGACAGTTATATATCAAATGTTACTCAGCAGATAAAAATGAATTTTTATAATTTATAAAATTGACTTGAAAACATCGTTTTATAAGAAATATTCAAAACAAAAAAAACTAAACTGTTGTACACAGGACAAAGACAAAGACAAACTTAAATAGTTCGATTCTAGGAAAGGAATCGAACTATTGTTTTTGGGTATATGTGATATCAATTTTAAAAAACATGGTTTCTGCCACTTAAATCTTTGCATTGATTGGTTTGATTGATTCAGACCTTAGTCCTCTTCTTATATATGCTGGATTTGATGAACAACTTTCTTTGGTTGGGTTGGGTGCAATAAAATGGTTGCTTTCTATTTGAAATGTGGTTCTTCTTGCCAGCGGTGAAACAAGAAGGGGCAATTTATGAGAGCTCACTTTTTGGTATTCAATGTCTTATGGTGCTTGTAAGTTCTGTGATTAAATAATCAGAAGCAGCGTTCTTTGGGGGAATCTCCAATATTTTGATTTGATAAACTTGTTGATGTGGTGGTGATCAATCATTTTCTTCATTTGTATTTGAACTTCTGGTTGAACTGTTTTGATTTTCTGTAGTGCTTTAAAATTGCAGCTTGTCCTCTGCTGTGTCCTTTTATGAATGCTTCTTTAAAACTTGATTTATGAGGTTGAACTCAATTTTATAACGAGAATTCTTCATCATACTTCATGCGTTTTCCAAAAAAATATCTTTATTTGTCTGGAAAAATAGAAAAAATAAAAAAAATTAATTTATTTTGAAAAAAATCTCAAAATCTCAAAAAAATAGCAGATCTTTATCTTTTTATATTGAAAATCATTGAAATAGCGCTTGAATGATAGTTTTTATATGAATCTTGTGCAAACTTATACAAACTTATAACATTGCTATTAATTGTACATTTGTGTAATAAAATACTACTAATACGTACTTATACGCTTAATTTAGATATTATTGATAACTTATAACATAACTTTTAACGTTAATTTAATAATTGTTGCTTTACTTATACAAACTTATTCAATATATTATAAACATATTAACAATAAGGAGTAACAGATGAAAAAGTTTTTATTAACAGCACTAGTAATATCAGCAATAGCTGTTAGTAGCTTAACAGCAAAAACTTTCACTATTACTCTTGTAGCTTATGTTCCAGAAAAAGTAACTTTCGAACAAACAGACAATGGTGGATATGAAGTTAATTCAAATTCAGATTCAGTTGATTACGGTTTCTACGATTCTGAAGGTAACTCAACAGATGCTTACAATGCATCAGTATTCAACGTAGTAGCTGCTTAATAAAAACTAAACTTTCTCATAAAACCTATATATATATATAATTGACTCGATTCCAAATTGTTTGACGGATCGAGTTTTTTTTGTTGTCTTCTAACTAATTATTTCCTAAGGAATTTTTTTTTTGCTTAAAACGATTTTATTTCTTGCAAAATAAAAGAAGTGGATGCATAATATCTTTATCATTTAATCGATTAAATTCAAAACGAGGAGTTCTTTATGAATAATGATGAGAGAAAGTATGTAGGAAGCGTACAGCAGCTATATAGCGCACGTGTGGTAAGATTTGAAGAAGGTAGAGCTGATGGTATGAAGGCTGTTGTAGTTAAGAATGGTTCTCTTAACTTCATTGTTATGGCAGATAAGTGTTTGGATATTGCAGAGATATCTTTCAAAGGTGAGAATGTAAGTTTTTTAACCAAGCCAGGACTTCAAGGAAGAAATCAATATGATACAAATGGTGCAGAAGCTCAACATAGTATAATGGCTGGTGGCTTTTTTACATGTGGACTCCAGAACACAGGAGGTCCATGCAATTCTAATGGTACAGACTATGCTATGCATGGAAGACTCAGAACTACTCCATGTGAACATCTCTGTGTAGATACTGTAGAAGAAAATGGTGATACAGTAATAAAAATCAGTGGTGAGATGAGAGATTCGATGTTATTTGGAAGAAATCTTCAATTCAGAAGGACCATAACTTCAGTTGTTGGAACATCTTCTATCCATATTCATGATGAAGTTTTAAACGAAAACTTTAAAAGTGAACCTTTCTGCTTACTTTATCATTGTAACACTGGTTATCCTTTTTTAAATGAAAACTGTTATATGCTTTTGGACAGTGAAGCAATTAGATCTCAGACTGAGTATGCTGAAAAAAATAAAGATAAATGGAATGTGATGGAAAAGCCTAGCTCTGAGGATGGCATAGAAGAGATGGTTTACATGCATGAAGTTCGAGCTGACCAAAATGGAAAAGTTCAAGCAACTATAGTAAATCCTGAGAAAGATTTAGCTTATAGATTGAAATGGAATAAGAATCAACTTAAGAATTTCATGGAATGGAAATCAAATATCAGTGGAGATTATGTATGGGCTGTTGAACCTTGTAACTCTACATTTGAAGGCCGTAAGGTCATGGAAGAGAAGAATATTCTTGAAATACTTCAACCTTTTGAAAAACGATGCTTTGATATTGATATCTGCTTGATTGAAAACTTCAAAGAGAGTGAATAATAAATAAAGATACAATAAAGATAAAAAGCATTTTGATTAAATCAATCAATGCTTTTTATCTGTTATTTTTTAATTATAGATTCTCGCCATTTGCTTCTATTGTTTCTTTATACCAAAGAGCACTGTCTTTAATAATGCGCTTTTGATTTGAATAATCAACATAAACAATACCAAATCTTTTGGAATAGCCTTCTGCCCATTCAAAATTATCCATCAATGACCACTGGAAGTAGCCTCTTATATCGATTCCCTCTTGAGATGCTTTGCTGTATTCACGAAGATATCTTGTCAAGAAGTCAATTCTGTTCGGATCATGAACTTTTCCATCAACAGATACTACATCATGGCATGCTAGACCGTTTTCTGTTATGTAGAATGGTAGTTTGTATCTTTCACAGAGAAATTTAGGTCCCCAATAAAGAGCTTTTGGTGTTATTGGCCAGCTTGTATCTGTATGGTCAAATCCAATTTTTCGTTTTGGATATACATAATTCTTTTCAGCATCCTGAGTGACTTCATAACCATTGTAAATATTTTGACCTAGAAAATCTAAAGGTTGACTTATCAACTTCAAATCCTCTTTTGTGATTTTAGGAAGATAATCTTTGTACAGTTCATAATATTTTTTAGGATAGTCACCTAGAATTATAGGATCTAAAAATAATGTAACAGACCATGCATATGCTTGATCTAGAGGCAAGATCTCAAAAAATCGTCTTCTAGCAACCTCGATATCTTCTTCTTTATCTGAAATGGGTAATGCCACTCCACAGGTAGGTGCTATACCAACTTTTACATCTGGATATGCTGTTCTTATTGCTTTAACAGCCTCTCCATGAGCTTTCAATAAGTTATGAGCAGCTTTTAAAACTTCTCTTGGATTGAGTTTCAAACCAGGAGCATGAATGCCCTGTTGAAGTCCAAGTCCAATAATACATTGAGGCTCATTGATTGTAAAAATATGTTTGACTTTATCTCCATATTCTTTGATGAAGAAGGCAGCATATTCTCCAAACCATTTAGGACTCTCATCATTGAGCCAACCACCTCTATCTGCCAATGCAACAGGTAAGTCCCAGTGAAATAGAGTGACATATGGTGTTATATTGTTTTTAATCAATTCATCAATCAAATTGTGGTAGAATTCAACACCTTTTGGATTGATCTTTCCTGTTCCTTCTGGAAAAATTCTTGCCCAAGCGATAGAGAACCTGTAGGCTTTGATTCCTAAATCACTTATCATCTTAACATCTTCTTTGTATCGGTGGTAATGATCACAAGTAACCATACCATCATGACCTTCAAAGATATTTGATTTGGTTCTGCACCAATCTCCCCAGATATCTGGTCCACGACCGTCTTCGTTGTATGCACCTTCAATTTGGTATGATGCTGTAGCAACACCCCAGACAAAATCTTTTCTAAATTTCATAATTAATTCCTTATTAATTTTTTCTAGCTCTGCAAGTAGAGTTTCTTGGTTTTAACTCTGTTGGAACACGATAAACATCGTTGAATTTGATATCTTCTTCCTGATTATTCAGTCTTTTTATCAAAAGCTCAGCTGCTTTCTTTCCTATCTCTTTTCGATCCTGACGAATTGTTGTGAGAGTTGGAGTTATGGATGCAGCAATTTCTAAATCATCAAAACCAACCACACTGATATCATTTGGAATTGAGTAACCCCTTTCTAAGAGCATTTTTTGAGCTGCAAATGCAATTTTATCGTAGCCTGCAAAAATTGCAGTGGGAAAGTCATCTAAGCATTGGTTCAAGAGCTGCAATACAGCTTTGTTTGAATCTTCAACTGTGTATTCTTCACATTCAACAATGAATTTTTCTTCATAAGGCAATCCATGTTTGATTAAGAATTCTTTGTATGCTTGGAATCTTTCTCGACCAGCTAAGCTCTTCAATGGAGGAATAATTATAGCTATTTTTCTATGTCCCAAGGTATAAAGATAGTTGAGAAGTTGCTTTGTACCACCATTGTTATCGCTGAGTACTGTCGGAATATTTTTATAATCATTCTCTACTGAAATACATTTGAACCCTGCTTTTTCAATGGCTGTGGCTTCTTTTTCAGGAAGAATACTTGATGCCAACAGAACTCCATCTACATTTCTGTATCGACAGTGCTCTAGATATTTTAATTCCATATTTGAGAAGTTTTGGTTTAAAAAGATAATATCATATCCTTCCTTTTCCATACGGTTTTTGAATGATTCCAAAATTCCGCCGAAATGAGGATGGACCAATCCTTGTTCAAGATCCTCTTTAAAAATTACTCCAATAAGCCATGATTTGTTTGTAACTAAAGTTTGAGCGCTAAGATTCGGTACATATCCAATTTCTTTTGCAGAGATCAAGACCTTCTCTTTTGTTAGGGCATTAACTCCTGCATAGTGATTAAATACTTTTGATACTGTTGCTACTGAGTAACCAGACTTTTGTGCAACATCATAAATAGTAGCCATCATAGCGCTCCTTTTCTAATCTAATATTTCGTAGATAAAATTCTTAAATTTAGCCTCTTGTTTGCCATATTGCATGTCACAACATTGCATACCGACAAAGGCACCAGTAAATCCCATAGGGACAGCTCGTTCATCACTTAGATAATGAACATCAAGTACATATGGTATTTCTGTGAATTCTTTGCTTCCATCTAATTTATAACTGAACTTAGCTTCTGCTCCGTGAGATTCAACTCTTAAAGAAATCTTTCCATTGTAACCTTCAAGCTTTATTCCATTCTCTCCTAGAGGAAGTGAATAATTACCATGCTGTCGGCTCATTATATATAAGTTTTGACTTTTGTTGTATTCTTCATTTGCAACAAATAAATAATAATAGCCATATTCATCATATCTGTAACTGAGTCCTGATATTTCTTGGAAATTTGTTGAGTTGAATTCCATATCAACGGTAGCTCTGAAGTTGAAATGTTCCTGTCGTCTTCCAAAGAAACTTTGGTTGAAACTTGATACAGGACTCTCTCCACCTTTAATTACAATTGAATCTCCTTCAATTCTGTAATCACATTTTTTTCTCAGTGACATGAAGTCTTTCAAATAATCTTCTTTTGAGAAATCATAAGTTATTACTTTTTCTTCTTCAATTTTCTCACCATAACCAAAGAATGTTTCACTCATTGTAGATGTACCATTTTTTAGATAAGGCCAGTCTTCTTTCCATATTATTTCATTAATAGCTGTCTCTCTTCCAAGTGGACATACCATAGTGCCATCAACAGGACGACCACACAAAGTTGCAAGAAACCATCTTCCGTCAGGTCCTTCACAGATAGACCCATGTCCTGTTTTTTTAACAGGAGCCTCTGTATTTCCGTAACTTGTTGCAAGGTGAGTGTTGGGATGGATTTCATATGGTCCATAAACACTTTTAGATCTTGCAATTGTTACAGCATGCTCATAACTGGTACCACCTTCTGCTGTGATTAAATAATAATATCCATTGCGTTTGAAGATATGTGGACCTTCTGTTAATTTTCTCTTGGAGCCTTTAAATACATTGTGGCTTTTTTCAACAGGTTTCAGTGTCTTTGAATCCAACTCAGTTACAAGAATACCTGAAAATTGTTCTCCTCCAACAGGCTTCTTCCAATTCCACTCCATACTTACGAAGTATTTTTTGCCATCATCATCGTGGAAAAGGGAAGCATCAAAACCTGATGATGTTATGTATACACCATCTGAATAAGGGCCTTCAATATTTTTAGATGTTGCGATGTAGTTATGAGTATCTTTAAAAGGCTCATCTCTCCAAGTCTTAACATCTGTATAGACTATATAGTACAATCCATCACAGTAAGAGAGGCAAGGAGCCCATACTCCGCCACTGCATGTGTCGCCAATCATGTTCAACTGCTTTTCATTCAAGACAGCTCCAACGGTATCCCAGTTAGCAAGATCTTTGCTGTGTGAAATCTGCACACTTGGATAGTATTCAAATGTAGAGTTTGCAATGTAGAAGTCATCACCTACACACATCATGCATGGATCGGGGTGGAATCCTGTAAGTACTGGATTTTTAATTTCTTTCATTATATTTTTCCTTGTCGTTTTATAATTGGGAGAAACATGTAGCAGCATATGTTTAAAAAGCATAAGTATTTAAGGCCTTTACACTGCTACAATCTTTTCTACACCGTTGCTTAATTTTTTAAATTTATTCTTTAACAGCACCCATTGAGATACCTGATACAATGTATCTAGCAAATAATAGGTATACAATAACAACTGGTAAAATAGAAATTGCTAGTCCTAAATAAATAGCACCCATTTCGGTTTTGTAAGTATCTCCTCTTAATGTTTGAACCAACATAGGAAGAGTGTATTTCTCCATCTTAGAGATCAAAATGAATGGGGTAAAGAAGTTATTCCATGAACCAACAAATCCGAAGATAGATAAAGTGAAGATACCAGGTGCTGCAATTGGGACCATGATTCTATTGTAAATACCAAATTCGGTGCATCCATCAATACGAGCTGCATTGATCAAATCTTTTATTATGATACTTTCCATATATTGCAGTGCAAAGAATACTGTAGCAGCTGATGCTGCAGCAGGAATAATCAATGGAATGTAAGAGTCCAACAATCCAAGTTTTGCCATATACTGATAGAAACCAATAATTGACATCTGCATTGGGACCAAAACCAAAACCAAAATGAAATTGTTTAAAAATTTTCTTCCCTTAAAGTCGTATACCTTGATACCATAAGCTGTCATCATTGATACATACACACCTACAGCTGTTGAAAAAATAGAGATGTAAAGTGAGTTTCCAAAAGCTCTCCAGATGTTCAAACCTTGATTTGTTAAAATATGGTAGTTGACCATAAAATTATTACTTGGAATCAATGAAACACCTGATTGTATCTCTGGAGTAGATCTTGTTGCATTGATAAAAAGAAGCCAGATTGGGGCAATACATAGTATTGTTGTAATTATCATGACTATGTAACATATTGTTCTTAAAATATTTGTTTCTGTTCTATAACTGCTCATTGTTAGCCTCTCTTCTCCATTTTTTTCATCTGTTTCTTAATTCTTTCATCTGGGTCTTCAAGTAGTTTGAAAACTATAAGAGCAATTGCAGATGTTATGACGAATACAACAACACCAACGGTTGATGCCAAGCCAATATGACCTTTGTTAGAACTGTACTTTAAGTACATGAATATATTTGCTGTCATAACTGAACCGTTTGGAGCACCACGTCCATCTGTTAACATGAATGGGATATCAAACATCTGCATACCACCAACTAGTGATGTAATCAGAGTGTAGATCATGACAGGTCTGATACAAGGAAGAGTAATTTTTCTAAACATCTGTCCACTGGTTGCACCATCAATCATTGCGCTTTCATAGAAATCGCCTGAGATAGAGGACATTCCTGCCATCAATACGATGATTGTCTGTCCAAACCACATGAACCACTGAATATAAATTACTATTGCTTGTGTGAAGCCTTCGTTTCTAAAGAATTGCATTGCCTGATCTAAAACGCCCATTCTAACTAATATTTGGTTAGCTGGTCCGTAATAATCAAATAGGGATGCAAATAATGCTGCAACAGCAGCTGGCATCAAGATGTTTGGTAAATAGAATATTGTTCTAAAGAAACCAACACCTTTAAGATTCATTCTCTTACTTGTGAACCATACTGAGAAAAGTAGAGCCAATCCAAGTTGAGGAATGAAGTTAAGAATCCAAATTTTAGCTGTATTCTTGAGTGATAGTAAAAAAGAAGGATCATTAAAAATTAATACGAAATTCCTAAATCCTGTGTAATGTTGAGTTCTACTCATCAATTGAGTATCTGTCAAACTTAATCTAAAAGTGTTTATTAAAGGCCACAAGCCAAAAATTAAAAATATAATAATGAATGGAAGTACAAAATAAATACCTGTTTGGTCTTTATTAATACTCGTTTTTCTTTTTGCAATCATTTTATCCCCCGGTAAATTTTAAATGATGCCGCACTGAATGCGACATCATTATGGTGATTTGTTTCTTTGTTATTATTTTACAATAACATCTGGAACTGCGGTTCTAACACCATCTTTGAATGTTGCAATACATTCTTCAATAGTTGATTTACCACTTGCATATGTGTCTAGAGGATCATTTAATGCTCTTTGGATAGCATCGTCAGTACCTTGCATCAATTTAAGTGAGATGCCAGGAGCTGCTTTTGCAAAACCAATGTAACTGTTCTGTCCGTTTAAGAAAGCAGAGGTTTCAGCATTATCAAAGTTATGTTCAATTTCTTCAACTACGTTCTGAGAAGAAACAAAGTCTCCAGCGCCCTGACCTTGAGTATCACCAATGGTTGGATCAATTTTCTTTAGATATTCGTTTGAATAAGTACCTAAAGCCCAATTCTTTAGTGAGTCTTCGTTCAATGTACAGAATTCAATGAAATCTTTAGCTGTTGCAGCATTTTTAGCTTCATCTAAGATACCCATCCATGTACCACCCCAGTAATAAGGCATTGGACCATTGATACAAGCCCAGTCACCAGCTGTAGATGTACCAACTTGTTCACCGTCAACTGTTTTAGCTTCACTGTTAGGCATCAATACATAAGGAAGACCCCATGTTGGTAGGAAGTAACAGAATACTTGTTTTGGATTACCAGCTGCATCACGAAGAGAATCGTTCATACCAGCAAACCATCCAGCACCCCATTGAGTTGCTTGTGCTTCCCAACCGTTTTCTCTGAATTCTTTACAAGTGTCAATCATGTCATAAACTTTTGAATCAATGTTTAATGAACCATCAACAACCCAAGGAGTCTCTCTGTTTGCAAAATAAGCATTCATGAAATCACCTGTTGAGCTGACCATGTATGTCTCGCCATTGCTCTTTTCTTTGATTGTTTGTGCAACTTCTTTGAATTTATCCATATCTGATAGCATTGCTTGTACTTTTTCAGGATCATCTGTTCCTAAGTATTTTTTAGCAAGGGATCTTCTGTAGAATACAGCACCTGGAGTTGCTTGGTAAGCATAAGCTTTTGTAGCACCTTCATAAGTACCTACATCAAGCATGAACTGATATGTATTGGCTGCTTCTGCTTTTGGAAGTAAGTCATTTAAGTTCATCAAGAAATCAGATTCAACATAATCTCTTACAAATGCAGCTTCAAGACC
>JALNVT010000017.1 GCA_023231265.1 Sphaerochaetaceae bacterium | reverse complement strand
CATAAGATAATAAAATCATTCAAAACATTTGTGCAAGCAATCTTCAAGACAGACAGTGAGATTGTTGGAATTGGAAATGATGTATTCTATAAAACGGTTGAGCTCTGTGACGGTTATAATCGAAATAGAAGTTTCATATTTCTTGGCTGTGGCCTGATGAGAGTTCAGCGTCTGAGATGCGATTGCTCTTCAACATTGCTGTCTCCTTTTGAACCTTTTGAAGTTGCTCACAAAAGAAATATTCTCAGTATGTATGAAATCTTTGGATCACTCTGCAACAGTGTCATCATTTTTCAATGTTCAAATGATGATTATATAAAACGCTCCGTAACTCCAATTTTGGACAGTGGAAAGGGACTCTATGTTCACCGTGATGGAGTCTCGTTGGACAGGGGCTGTGAAAATAGTTTTGGTCTTTATTTGGAGGGGTGTGAGATGGTGGATAAGTTTGATGAAGTTGTACAAGATGAAGGATTCATTTATAATAAGTACGAAAAAATATTAAAATAATAAGATTTCAATACTAACAAATAATACATAATTCATTTATTAAAAGATGAAATTTTAATCTATTTAGACAATTTTACAAAAAAGTATTTTTTGAATGGCTTTACAAGTTATTTTACTTGATTATATTTAAAAGTATAAATACAATAAAAAAAACGAGGTAGGATAAATGGGTATAAGTCGTGAAGACGCTAGGGAAATAGTGTCTGAAATTTCTAAACTTCTTGGTGCGAAGATGAATATCATGGATAGCAATGGTATCATAATAGCTAGTTCTGATAAAAGCCGTATTGGAAGCTTCCATAAGGCCGCATATGAAATAATCAAGAATAATTTAAGTGAATATGAGATAACAGAAGAAGATCATGTTGAAGGTGCATTGCCAGGAAACAATCTTCCTATATACAATGATGATAAAATCATTGGTGTCGTGGGTATAACAGGAGACTCTGCTGAGATCAACAAGTACAATTCAATTGTTCAAAAGATGACTGAAATACTTGTTCAAGGTAAGATCAGAGAGGCAAACAACCAAAAGAAGCAGAGTATTGTTAACAACTTCTTGTTTGATTGGGTCTTCAATGAGGATGAGAGTGAGAACCACAGACTCATCTCAAAAGGTCTTGAGCTTGGTATTGATATAACTCTGCAGAGACGAATTTTAATATTTGCTGTTGCAGATAATTCTCAAGAGATTGAAAAGCAAATTGTCACTTTCATAAAACTCAAGCATAAAGAGAATTTGGTGTTCAAATCTTCCGATTATTTAATTGCACTTGTATTAGAAGAATATGAAGAAGAGTTAAAACTGAAATGTGATGAGCTTTTGGCAAAAGTCAACGCCAAGAATGCCGTTGTTCATATAGCAGGTAGTTCTTATTATGAGGCAAATGTGCCAATTAGAAAGCTATATCTGCAGGCTCTGAAAGCATATGAAGTTGCAAAAAACTCAAAAGAGTCCAATGTTGTGTTCTACTCTCATCTTTCCATCGAACTTGTTTTGAATAATTTGGGATATGATGTAAAGAGTGAGATTGTAAAGAAGGTATTTTCCTCCCTTGATAGAAAATCTATGAAGGAATATCTACCTATATTGAAATCTTTTTATAAGTCAAATGGCTCTTTAAAAGCCACTTCAAAAGATCTGAACATTCACGTGAATACAATTCAGTACCATTTGAATAAGATGAAGCAAAAAACAGGTTATGATGCACGAAATTATAATGATTCAATTCTTATTCAAATTGCCATCAGATTTCTTGAAGAGACAAAAGAAAAATAATTTTAAAACTTTATTGTGATTGTGCAGCTGCTTGGGACTTTTCTTCAGCAGTTGTTTTTGTTTTTTGTTTTTTTAATTGAATTATTTCTCCTCTTTATCTATAATTGAAGAAAGGTAAATAAATGGATAGTAATTCAATTTTCAATCAATATCTCATTAAATTAAAAGATGTGAATCAGATGTCAGACAATACCATTCTGGCTTATAAAAATGATATCAGTACATTTATTGACTATATAGATGAGAGTGAGATTGATTTATGTGATATCACCAGAGAGATTGCCTTATCTTATGTTGAATATTTAACAGACATAAAAAAATTGAATCAAAAGAGTATATCAAGAAATGTTTCAAGCATCAGGTCTTTTTTGAAGTACTGCATGGTACATGGTATTGTTGAGAGCAATGCTTTTAAGTATATATCGCAGAAAGAGAGAGCTAGAAATATTCCTGCAGTTCTGAGTGTTGATGAGGTGAGACGCCTCTTGAGCATTGATAGTGATACGTTTGACAGATTGAGAAATCTTATGCTATATACTTTTCTTTATGATACAGGATGCAGAATAAGTGAGGCATTATCTCTTAAAGAAAGTGACTTTCCCCTCTCATCCTTATCTTTGATGATCAAAGGAAAAGGCAATAAGGAAAGAAAGGTCTTCATAACACAGGAGACTCAAAATCTAGCAAAACGATATTTAAAAGACAAACATCAGGTTCAAAAAGACAAAAAAAATACAAAAAGAGCTGATTTGGACAAATTCTTTATATCAATATCGGGAAAAAGCTTGCCGATTTCGACGGTTGAGAGTATTTTTTATAAACAATGCGAAGAATTTGGTTGGCACAAAAAGTTCACACCTCATACATTGAGGCACAGCTTTGCAACTCATTTATTGGATAATGGGGCATCCCTCAGGATGGTACAGGAGCTGCTTGGACATTCCAGTTTGTCAACAACACAAATATATACTCACGTTTCGCAAAAACAAATGAGGAAGGTTTATTTAGAATCACACCCTCATGGAAGGATTAATAATGGCATCATTTAAAGGAACAACAATTGTTGCAGTAAGAAAAGACGGCAAAGTTGCTATAGCTGGAGACGGTCAGGTAACTTATGGTAATACAGTATTGAAAGGGAATGCACATAAAATCAGACATCTATTTGGTGGAAAAATTGTAACAGGTTTTGCAGGCACAACTGCAGATGCTTTTACTTTGTTCGAGTTGTTTGAAGTTAAGTTGAAACAATTCAATGGAGATCTAACACGTGCTGCTGTAGAGCTTGCCAAACAATGGAGAACAGATAAACAGTTGAGACAGCTTGAAGCTATGCTTCTTGCAACTGATGGTGATAAAATTTTATTACTCAATGGTGCAGGTGATGTAGTTGAACCTGAGCATGATGTTATGGGTATAGGTTCTGGTGGTAACTTTGCGTTATCTGCTGCCCTTGCATATCTCGATGCAGACAATGGTTTGAGTGCAAAAGAGATTGCTCAAAAATCAGTTAAGATTGCATCTACATTATGTATCTATACTGATGATCAAATTATTGTTGAAGAATTAACTAAAAGAAAATAAATACGGAGATTTATATGAACGCATTACCAAAATTAGATGACTTGAAACCAGTTCAAATTGTTACTGAGTTGGATAAATATATTATTGGCCAAAATAAGGCAAAGAAGACAATTGCTGTTGCTGTACGTAACAGAACTAGAAGAAAAAAATTACCAGATGAGATCAGAGATGAAGTATCTCCAAAAAATATGATCTTGATTGGACCTACTGGTTCAGGTAAAACAGAACTTGCAAGACGCATAAGTAAATTGAGCAATGCTCCTTTCATCAAAGTTGAAGCATCAAAGTTCACTGAAGTAGGTTATGTTGGTCGAGATGTAGAATCAATGATACGCGATCTGATGGGCATTGCTGTTCAGATGGTCACAAAAGAGGCTACAGAATCTCACAAGGAAGAAGTTGATAAAAAGGTTGAAGATAGAATTTTAGACTTACTTCTTCCATTGAATAACGACCCAAACTCAACCGATGTTTCAGCAACATCTTTTACAGATAGCAGCAATGCAACTCGTGAGAGATTCAGAGAGATGTTGAGAGAAGGAAAGCTTGAAGACAAAGAAGTTGAAATTACTGTATCTCAATCAAAGAATATTGGTATTGAAATGATTGGTGGTGGAAACAACATGGATGACATTCAAAATGCCATGAGCTCTCTTTCTTCAATGTTCCAACAGCCTAAGAAAAGAAAGTGTACAATCAAAAGAGCACGTGATATTTTAAGAGATGAAGAAGCTGAGAAGTTAGTTGATCCAGATAAAGCACGTGATGAAGCTAAAGACAGAGTTGAGCAGATGGGTATAGTATTCATCGATGAAATTGATAAAATCGCTAATGGCGACTCTCAACGTGGAGGTCAGGATGTTTCAAGAGAAGGTGTTCAAAGAGATATTCTTCCTATAATTGAAGGTACACAAGTAAGTACAAAATGGGGTATAATAGATACAACTCACATCTTATTCATTGCAAGTGGTGCTTTCCATGTTTCAAAACCATCTGATTTGATTCCTGAACTTCAAGGTAGATTCCCTTTGAGAGTTGAACTTGATGAATTGACAGCTGATGACTTTGAAAAGATTCTTGTGGAACCTAAGAATGCAATTACAATGCAATATCATGAGTTATTGAAAACAGAAGGTGTTGATGTTCAATTTGATGCTAAAGCTATCAGAAGATTGAGTGAGATTGCTTATGAAGTAAATAAAACCAATGAAGATATTGGTGCTAGAAGACTTTATACTGTAATGGAAAAACTTCTTGAAGAATTGAGCTTCAGTGCTGATGAATTGAGTGGACAGACAATTACAATAACAGAAAAATATGTCAATGATAGACTTGGTGATGTTATCCAAGATCAAGACTTATCTAGATTTATTCTTTAGGAGACAGGCAAATGGAATTCATCCAAATAGAAGCCAAAGATTATGATGAGGCAATAAAAATTGCCAGACAAAGATACGGCGCTGCAGTAAGAATACATTCAAGATGCATTTTCCCAGCTTCTTTCGGAAAGAAAGGATACTGCAAAATTGAATGTTATCTTATTGAAGATAACTCTATTGAGGATGAAGATGATAAAGTTATTGAAAAACCCAAATCAATAGAAGCTCCAAGTGGCGTTATAGCAGAGATGAGGAAGACATTATTGGATAATGACTTTTCCTCCTCGCTAATAGATAAGGTCATTGGAGATCTAGTTTGGGAAGATGCAAAAGACCTCACAGAAATGGAGCTACGTCTTGTGAATGCACTGGTAGACAGTGCTGAAGTCAACAGAGAAGACATATTGCATCCTCCAAAGTTTTTTGTACTGCATGGTTCTACCGCTGTTGGTAAGACCTTATCCTTATTGAAACTTTCAATGCTTTATACAGCTGCAGTTGAAGCATCTGCTAAGAGAAACATAATTGTGTTGTCTTTAGGCGGATCTTCAAAATTGAATTCCATCTGCGAATTACACGACATTGATATTACTCATGCTGTGAATCCAGATAGTGTGAGAGAGTTTGTGGCCAAAGAGAGCGATAGGTATGATCTGGTGTTGGTTGATATCGGTGAGATTGATGAAGATTTGAAATCAGCAATGCTGACAATCCTACCTAAAGAATCGACTGGACATTATTTCTGCGCCAATGCTCGTTATAAATTAAGTGAAATTGAGGCCAGCTACAAGAAAGTAGCCTCTCAATATGCGCTGAGGTCGGTAATAGTTACGATGTGTGATGAATCATACTCGATTGGTAATATATTATCATTCTGCAACAATGAGAACATGTCATTGTTGTTCCTCAGCTCAGGAAGGAATATGAGTCGTGGATTACATCCTGCAAATAGTGCATACATAATGAGTCTCTTCCATGGATTCTCGCTTGATTTCAAATCAATGTGGGACAATGCTGATAAAGCAGGTCTTCTGGATTAGATTCTTATTGCAAGCACAAAGAAAACCTCGATGATCTATTGTTGTAGATTCATTGGGGTTTTCTTTCATTCAGACGCTGCTTTTGACTTTGTTCAATTCTAGCAGATATGGTTTCAAAGCTTCAGGAAGACTTTCTATCAGGAGTTCGACCATTTTCTCCTTTGGCAGCTCTAAGTAGCCTGTGACCCATTTAGCTGTCATGTCAATGGAGCCCTTGCAGTACATCTGAAGAAGAAATTTGATATCACTTTCAAGACTCTTATTTGTTTGCTTTATTATGGCATTCTCGTAGAACTGATAGATCATCTCATAGTCATAGTTCTGTATGTTGTTGTAGTCATTGCTTCTGAAGGCCTGAGAGAAAAATATCTTTTCATTTTCTATGAAGGTGAATTTCTCGAGAAGAGCTTCTTTAAGAGTGAGTGATACACCCATAAGTAAGAAGCTTTTATCGCAGAGCATTCTGAAATACCAATTTACAAGGTCATATTTGTCTTTGAAATTACGATAGAAAGTCTGACGAGTCAGTCCACAACCTTCACATATTGAGGAGACAGTTATCTTATCAAGACTCTTTGTTGCCATCAAATTCTTTATGGACAGTGCAAATTGCAGTTTCGTGTTCATTATATTTCCCCTTGTGTCCTTATTATTCTATCATTAATGATGAAAAATGCAATGTTATTCATCTCTCATGTTCTTTTGAATTGATATTAAATGAATATTGGAAAAGTTTTATATAACAAAGGTCTTCAAAGTTACATATCGATAATGTTGTAACTTGCTTTCCTTTCCAATGGATATAATAATATCTATATTAACATACGGAGGCATAAAAATGGTAAATAGATTTGTTTTAAATGAAACATCTTATCATGGCGCAGGGGCTATTTCAGTTATCCCTGAAGAGATTAAAAGTAGAGGTTTCAAGAAAGTATTTGTATGCACAGATCCAAGCTTGATTAAATTTAAAGTGGCAACCAAGGTCATTGATTTACTCGAAAAAGAGAAGATTGATTACACTCTTTATTCAAATGTAAAACCAAACCCAACTATTGAAAATGTTCAAACAGGTGTTTAAGCTTTTATAGATAATAAAGCTGATTGTATAGTAGCAATTGGTGGTGGTTCTGCAATGGATACTGCAAAAGGTATTGGTATCATTGTGAACAATCCTGAAAATGCTGATGTTAGATCTCTTGAAGGAGTATCTCCAACAAAGAACAAATCAGTAGCAATCATTGCAGTACCAACAACAGCTGGAACAGCTGCTGAGGTCACAATCAACTATGTAATTACAGATCCTGAAAAACAAAGAAAATTTGTTTGTGTTGATCCTAAAGATATTCCAGTTGTAGCTGTGGTTGATTCAGATATGATGAGCAGCATGCCTAAGGGACTTACTGCTGCAACAGGTATGGATGCTCTAACTCATGCAATTGAAGGATACATCACACTTGGAGCTTGGGAACTATCTGATATGTTCCATATAAAGGCAATTGAATTGATCAGCAAATCATTGCGCGGAGCTGTTAAAAACGAGAGTGAGGGCCGTGAGGGTATGGCTCTTGGTGAATACATTGCAGGAATGGGATTCTCAAATGTAGGATTGGGTGTGGATCATTCCATGGCTCATCCTTTGAGTGCATTCTACGATACACCTCATGGTGTTGCATGTGCAATTTTACTTCCACCAATTATGGAATTCAACCGTGATTATACTGGTGAGAAATACAGAGAGATTGCAAGAGCAATGGGTGTCAAAGGTGTTGATGATATGAGTCAAGAAGAATACCGTGATGCAGCAATCAATGCTGTAAAGCAGCTATCACTTGATGTAGGTATTCCTCAAGATCTTAAGGGAATAGTTCAGGAGAAGGACATTCCATTCCTATCAGACAGTGCATTTAAAGATGCATGCAAACCTGGTAACCCAAGAGATTGTACTGCTGAAGAAATTGCAGCTATCTATAAATCATTGATTTAATTTTTAATTTTGATTGATTTTCAGATCATCAAGCACCTGAACACTGCCTGATGGTCTTTTTCTGCATCAATAAACTCTATTGTTTTTTGATTGTTAATTTGTTCTGTGATACCAATCCCTCAAGTATTCCATGAACAGCAGGACCAGCAATGTTGCTTCCCCAAATTGAACCTTTTGTTGGAGCCTTTGCTGCAAAATAAATTATGTATTTGGGATCCTCTAGAGGAACAATCGACAGAGTTGATGCAAGAACTCCTCCATCCTCATAACTTTTGGTCTCTGAGTTATAGAGTTGAGCTGTACCTGTTTTGGAGCCTACTCTGAGTCCTTCAATAGCTGTTTTGGTGGCAGTTCCTCCTTCCTGGGTAGCAAGTTCCATTCCTTCTAGGACTTCATCAGCGGTTGCAACATCAAAAATAGGATCACTTCTTTCAATCTCTCTCTCTTTAACAACATTGCTATCACTGTCAACAATTGATTTTACTATATGTGGTTTCAATATGATGCCATCATTTGCAAGTGCTGTTGCAGCACTCACCAGATTGATTGCTGTTGTGGACATCTCCTGTCCAAATGAAATTGTTGGTTTTGATCTCACTGACCAAGTTGAAGGATCTGCAATTCTAGATCTTGCAACACCATTCAATGGCAGGTCAATTTTTGAATTGAAACCAAGTTGATTCAATTTCTCATAATAATCATCACTGTCGCTTTGAAGAGCCCATGATGATATGGCACCATTGCAGGAGTATTTGAGCATAAGCTGCGGTGTGACCGTTCCATGTTCATGTGTGCATTTGATTGTTATTTCTTTTCCATCTTCGTTGAATGAGAATGTTCCATCACAGATGAAAGGTGTTTCAAAATCTGCCTGGTCCAAATCAAGAAGAAGTGCCAGAGAGAATATTTTGAAAACAGATCCTGGTTCGTACAGCATCGATATGACTTTGTTCTGCTTTTCATCAGCACTGCTTTCTTTGAAGCTGTTCAAATCGTACCAAGGATAGCTTGTCATTGCAAGAATGTCGCCTGTTTTTGCATCCAGAACAATACCAACAATTGATTCAGGATCAAAGTCTCTGTTGATGTTTTGAACCTCAAGGTCCACTAGGTATTGAATATCCATATCAAGAGTGAGCTTCACATCATCACCATATGTTATCTCCTCATTGAGTTGTGGCGAGGGAGAGAGATAATCATTCATTGTGTATTCTATTCCCTCGAGCCCTTCATTATCAGAGCCAACAAATCCAATGGATTGAGCGGCATGGAAGGTATAAGGATAATCACGACCTTCTTTTTTTTCTACTTTTCCAATATTCTGAAGATTCAGCTCTTTTATTTTGTTTTGAAGGGGTTCGACTTTATCATCATCAATTCTGTCTTTTATCAATGCTTGAAGTTGATATCTGTTTGCAATCTCAACAATTTCACTTTCTTCCATATCAAGATATGGAGAGATGAGCTGTGCAATTTCCTCTAAATTGGAAATTTTATCAACCCTTAGGCTGCAGCTGTAGTAGGGTACCTCGATAGCCAATATTTTATCGTTGGTATCCAATATATTGCCTCTAACTACTGCACTTGCTACATTAGGATCATCATATTCTTTTGATTTATCACTGCTTACTATCATTAAAAAGAACAGACGTGCTATAATAATAATAAATAAAGCAGTGATTATTTTTAGAGTTATACTAAAAAATCTATTTTTTTTTGTAGAATCCATCACTGTTTTATAGTACAGTAGAGTAAAGGTATTGTCGATATGAATAATAGAGAAAACTTTGATATGGATGTAGGTCCAAACCGAAATGATAATGGTGGTGGCAAAAATAAGGATTCAAAAACAAGAAATACAATTCTTGTTATAATCCCAACCATTCTTTTGATCATAGCAGCAATTATGGTCTATTTTACTTTGATTAAAACTCCTGATGATTCTTCCAAACAAACGATAGTGGTTGAAAATACAGCAGTTACAGAGAAACAGATAGCTACTGAGGATGATAAAGATATCTTGCAGACAGCTGCAGATACAGACCAAACACTCGTGGATATGAAGAGTGCAAGTGTTCAACCAGTTGTATCACCTATCAAACAGAACAATGTTGCCAAAGATTTGAGCAATGCGAAAAATGAAAAAGCACTGGAAGGAGCTATCCAATTTCAAGACCACATAGTCATGGATGGAGAGAGCTTGAATTCTATCGCTCAACTTTATGGTTTGAATGTTCAGACTCTGATCAGCGTCAATTCAATAAAAAATATTGCAGGTGTTACAACAGGAACAGTTCTATCAATTCCTGATAGAAATGGACATTACTACATTGTGCAGAAAGGCGATATGTTATCTACCATTGCAACTGAATACAGTCCGACTCTAGGATGGAAAACCCTTCAGAAATTGAATGGATTGAGTGATACAAAACTTGATGTTGGTGACAAAATCTTCATTCCAGACATGAGTGAGATTGCATCTCATCCGGCAATGAGCAAGGCTGTTACATCGTTCATTGATCCGTCTACAGGAAGAGTGATGGCACGTTATGGTCAAGCTATAGAGAACAACATCTATGATGACAGTGCAAACTTGTGTGGAATATTGATTCTTGGTAACAGCAGCGTCAAAGCGGCTTCTGATGGTAAGGTCCTTGATATGGGGTCAACAGATGAAACATCATTTATTGTGATCTCGCACAAAGAGAGCTATCAGACAATATACAAGAATGTAAAAAATGTCAGCGTTGAAATCGGACAGGAAGTGAAGCAGGGAGATGTAATTGCAGAAGTAGATGTGGTTGGTGATAAAAAACAACCGATACTTTATTTTGCAATTGAGCAGTCAGGTATTCCACTTGATCCTGAGAGTTTCTTCTAAAATTAAAAGTATGCAGATATAAAAAAGGATTGAATTCAACTTCAATCCTTTTTTGATACCCAAAAGATGGAGCACATCTCAATTAATCACTGAAATCTAAAAGGTCAGCATGCATCTGTCTCAGAGATACATCATCTTGCACCTTAGCTGCAGCTCGGCAGAGATGGAAGTTGAGAGACATGCATGTGGTGCTATGCATAAAAAAAGACTGCTGCAATGTTTAAAAATTGCAACAGTCAAATCTCCAAAATAGTTATATCAGAATGTCAGGTCTACTTATGTTTTCCATGACAATTTTTGTATTTTTTACCAGAACCACAAGGGCAAGGATCATTTCTACCAACTTTTGGTGTGGTACGTCTGACTGTAACAGGTGCTTCAGAATTCTGAGTACCTCTGGATTTACCAGCAGCTCTGTTGGCAGATTCAGAGAATGCAGTAGCTTTTGAATGTCTCTCAACAGTTTTAACAGGAGATCTTCTTTCTTGAGCTTCGTCCTTCTCTTTGATCTGAACACGAATCAAAATTTGAGCCATGAACTTATCAATATCCAAAAGCATCTGGTTGAAGATATCAAAACCTTCTAGTTTGTACTCAACAAGAGGATTCTTCTGAGCATAACTTCTAAGTCCAACAGCCTCACGTAATTCTTCAAGCATTGATAGATGGTTCTGCCATCTCATATCAATCTGTCTTAGGTAATGGAAACGTAGGAAATCATTGAAAGGTTTTTCAGATGTAACTTCGACCTTAGCCATAACTTCATCTTTGATTGTCTTTCTTAGATATTCTTTCCAAGCTTCTTTATTTGAACCCTTTTCCAGAGGTTTTACAACAGTGTATGCTTCACTTTCCATCATAGAGATTATCTCTTTAGCTTCTGTATCATCTTTTTTATCAAATGCTACATCAACAATGTGGTCAGTCAATTCAAAACAGAGATCAAGAACTTTATTCAATATGTGTTCGTTTGATAGAATATCATCACGTTTTTCATATATAAAGTTTCTCTGCTCATTCAATACATCATCATATTCAAGAAGATGCTTTCTTATTTCAAAGTTTCTATCTTCTACTTTTCTCTGAGCTCTTTCAATGGAACCTGTCAACATTTTATGCTGGAGAGGTTCACCATCTTTCATACCAATCTTACCAAGGGTCTCTTTTAGATTATCATTTGCAAACAATCTCATAAGAGAATCATCTAATGATACAAAGAAACGTGAGCAACCAGGATCTCCCTGACGACCTGCACGACCTCTCAACTGGTTATCGATACGTCTTGATTCATGGCGTTCTGTACCTAGAATGTAAAGACCACCAAGTGATTTTACCTCTTCATAAGCTAGCTGCCATTTTGGTCTTACTTTCTCGATTGCTTCAGCAAGCTCCTCAGGAGATGCTTCAGTTCCAACAAGTTTTCTTGCCATGTTCTCGATGCTACCACCAAGTTTGATATCAGTACCACGACCAGCCATGTTGGTTGCTATGGTAACTGCACCTTTGGCACCAGCTTCTTCAATGATCAAAGCTTCACGAGCATGATTCTTTGCGTTCAATACCTCGTGTCTTATTCCCATCTTTCTAAGTAGGGTGGAAATTACCTCACTCATTTCGATTGAGATTGTACCAACCAAGATAGGTTGACCTGTCTGGTGTACTCTAGCTATTTCATCACAAATTGCTTTCAATTTGAAACTATCATTGTAATAGATATAATCTTGATCATCGATTCTCTGAATTGGTTTGTTTGTAGGAATTACAACAACATCCAATTTGTAAATCTTCATGAACTCCATGCTTTCTGTTTCGGCAGTACCTGTCATACCAGATAGCTTGTCGTACATTCTGAAGAAGTTCTGGAATGTGATGGTTGCAAGAGTCTTGTTCTGAGCTAGAACCTTGATGTGTTCTTTTGCTTCAATTGCTTGGTGAAGACCATCACTGTAACGTCTACCATGTAAGATACGACCTGTGAATTCGTCAACAATCTGAACTTGATCATCTTGAACAACATAATCTTTATCATTTTCAAACAAGCGAAGAGCTTTGACAGCCTGTGTTACATAGTGAACATATTCGAAGTTTGCACCTTCATATAAAGACCCTGAGATCAAATGCTTCTCTTGAAGTAAAGTTTCAATGTGGGTCATACCTTGAGAGGTGAAGGAGATACTCTTTCTCTTCTCATCAACTTTGTAATCACCTTTTTCATCAAAAGGAGCTGCGTTTTTATCAAAACGAGCTAGAGGGTCCTGCTCATAATAATCTTTTGTCTTTGGATCTTTTTCGCACTCAATGAGAGAGCCTGCGATACTTTGAGCTCCAAGTACTTGAGTACTATCATCTTCAGCTTGACCTGAAATAATTAATGGAGTTCGAGCTTCATCAATCAAAATGGAGTCAATTTCATCAATGATGCAGTAATGGTGCTTTGGTTGAATTTTATCCTTGCTATCCCATTTCATGTTATCACGAAGATAATCGAAACCAAACTCGTTGTTTGTTCCGTAAGTGATATCTTTGGAATAGTTGATTCTTCTTGATTCATTATCAAGAGAGGAAACAATAACACCAACAGATAATCCTAAGAATTCGTAAATTGGTTTCATCCAATTCGCATCACGTTCAGCAAGGTAATCGTTAACAGTTATAACATGAACACCTTTACCTTCAAGAGCATTAAGATAAGCTGCAGGAACACAGGTTAAAGTTTTACCTTCACCAGTTTTCATTTCAAGTATTTTACCTCTATGTAAAACTACTGCACCCATTATCTGGACATCATAATGTCTCTGATTTAAAACACGAAAAGAAGCTTCTCTAGCTAATGCATATGCTTTAGGCAATAGGCTATCTAAAGAAGTCCCGTTTTTAATTTGTTTTTTAAATTCAGCTGTTTGTAATGGAAACTCTTCGTCCTTTAAGGACTTTGCCCATTCTTCTTGGGCGTTAACGAGTTTTACTATCGGCAATAGAGCTTTAACATCTTTGTCTTTTTTTGAACCAAAGATGGCTCGGAATAATGATTTGGCCATTTATTTCTCCAAATTTTTTTGGGCTTTGATATTTATTATACATATAAAACAGTTATAAGAAAAGTAAAATCTTGTTTTATTGGGACTTTCCTGCTCTTTTTTAGGTATTTATATCGTGTTTTGTACAATTGAGTCATTGATTCTATCGATAATTTATCCATGAGTGTAAAAAAAAGAGGGTATGTGGGGATAAAAACAATGAAGATATGTATTGTTTTGTATATTTAGGTCGCATCAGAATGGCTAAATGGTCTCTGTTTTGATGATATTTCTTCTCTAAATACTGCTCTCAGCATTCACTAAAGTGACAGTCCATATGATAAAACTTATTAATCTACTGACTAATTTATAAAACAACCTGTTTTTTTCTTTCCTTTTTACAGCAACCTTTGTATATTTTTTACATCGAAAAAACTCAGGAGTATTTATGAACGAAGTAAAAGAACCTAATAAAAGGCCAATATATAGATTTTATGCTATCATATTAGCAGCCTTGATTATTTTTAATTTCATATTGACACCATTGCTTGTCAAAAGCCAAGTTACAGAAGTAGACTACAGTACATTCATTAATATGTTAGATGAAGGCCAACTTGATACAGTACAAGTTAAGGCGAATGAAATATTTTTCACAGCACAATCTGATGGAACTCAGGTTGAACAGGTCTATTCAACCACCACTTTTGAAGATCCATCTCTTGTAGATAGACTTCTTACTGCAGGTGTTAAATTTGGATCTGTTGCTCCCCAGGAGACAAACCCTTGGGTAGCATTGATTTTAGGTTGGGTGATTCCAATAATAATCTTTATAATAATAGGACAGTATCTATCAAAACGTCTTCAAGGCGGTTCCGGTGGCGGAGGCTTAGGTGGGGCGATGTCTTTTGGTAAATCAAATGCAAAGGTATATGTACCATCATCTTCAGGCATCACTTTCAATGACGTTGCAGGTGAGGAAGAGGCAAAAGAGCTGCTTACTGAAATTGTAGATTTCCTTCAACATGGTGATAAATACACACAGATTGGCGCAAAACTTCCTAAGGGAGCTCTTTTGGTTGGCCCTCCTGGAACTGGTAAGACAATGCTTGCAAAAGCTGTTGCTGGTGAGGCTCAGGTTCCATTCTTTTCAATCTCTGGTTCTGAATTTGTTGAGATGTTTGTAGGTATGGGTGCGGCAAAAGTTCGTGATCTATTCAAACAGGCAAATGAAAAAGCTCCATGCATAGTATTCATTGATGAAATTGATGCAATTGGTAAGAAGAGAGACAGTCAAGGTATTGGTGGCAATGATGAAAGAGAGCAGACTCTCAACCAGTTATTGACAGAGATGGATGGATTTGATGCATCAAAAGGTGTTGTTATTTTGGCTGCAACAAACCGCCCTGAAATTCTAGATCCAGCATTGCTCAGACCTGGACGTTTTGACAGACGAATACCTGTTGAACTCCCTGATTTGATAGGTCGTGAGGCCATTTTAAAAGTTCATGCTAAAAATGTTAAGGTGGATGATGCAGTGGACTTCAATGCAATTGCAAGAAGTGCAACTGGAATGAGTGGTGCAGAATTGGCAAACATAATAAATGAAGCTGCTCTTCATGCTGTACGCTTCAAAAGAGAGCTCGTTAATCAGAAGGACCTTGAAGAAAGTATTGAGGTCGTTGCTGCAGGTTACCAGAAGAAGAACAAGATACTGACTGACCATGAACGTGAGATTGTTTCATATCATGAAATAGGTCATGCACTTGTTGCAGCTCTTCAATCCCACAGTGCTCCTGTTCAAAAGATAACAATAATCCCAAGAACATCTGGTGCACTCGGTTACACAATGCAGGTTGAAGAAGAAGAGCACAACCTCATGAGTAAGGAAGAGCTTGAGAATAAAATTGCAACATTCACTGGTGGACGTGTTGCTGAAGAGATCATCTTTGGAAGCATCACAACAGGCGCTTCTAATGATATAGAGCAGGCAACAAGATTGGCACGTGCCATGGTAACTCGTTTTGGTATGGATGATGAAATTGGAATGGTTGCTTTAGAAACCGTAAACAGTCCATATTTGGGAGGAGATTCATCTCTTGCCTGTTCTGCAGAAACATCAGCTAAAATCGATAAAGTTGTGATTGAAATTGTTCAAAAGCAATATGCAAAAGCAAAAGAACTTTTGACTAGCAACAAAGATAAACTTGATGAACTTGCACTGTTCTTGTTGAAAGAAGAGACAATAACAGGCAAAGAATTCATGGATATCTTGAAGCAAGAAAAAATTGAAGCATAATATTTGATTGTAAATACTTTGATTGAAGAGAGGACTTAGGCCCTCTCTTCTGTCTATTTGGGAGTAATCTGCAGATATTTATTATGTGTCAAAATGATACATTATTGTTGATATATAACCCTCACTATGCTAAAATGAGGCTATGAAAATATGCTACACAGGCGGAGGAACTCTCGGCCATGTATATCCTGCAATTGCCATAAAAGAATCTCTTGATGAAAGGAATCTTGATTTGGATTGTTATTGGATTGGAAGAGATGAAGAGCAAGAGCGCTCTGCAATAGAGAAGAGTGGAATTGACTTTTATCTAATCAGCAGTGGAAAGTTACGTCGTTATTGGTCTGTAAGAAACATTTCAGATATATTCAGAATAATAAGAGCATACAGGCAGAGTTTGAAGATCTTGAAGAAGCACAGAGTGGATTTGGTTTTTTCAAAGGGTGGATTCGTCTCTGTTCCGGTTGTCTATGCAGCACATAAATTGAAGATAAAAGTTGTAACACATGAATCGGATAGAACATTGGGGCTTGCAACCAAGCTCAATGGCAGAGTTGCAGATAAGGTTCTTCTCGGTTTCAAAAATGATTTAATTGAAGATAAAAAATACATCTATACAGGAAATCCAATCAGGGCTTCCCTCAGTAAGTGGTTGAAATTGAAGGGGGAAGGTGGTGTTGATGATTATGCCAGAGTCCTTACTGAAGAGAATGAGAGCTTCAGAGATTTCTACAGCACTCTCAATGAAAAGTTTGTTGACAGAAAGCCAGTGATTCTGGTCACAGGAGGCTCTCTTGGAGCTCTGGAAATAAACAACATGATATGGAACAACTTGGACACTCTTCTTGAGAGATACAATATTTACCATCAGATGGGAAAGACCTACAAGAAAATTGATAGAGTGGGCTATGTTGGAGTCAAGAGCATTGGAGATGAGATAGGTTATCTCTATTCAAAGTGTGATCTCTGCATATCGCGCTCTGGAGCTGGGACATTGAATGAGATACTCAAATTCAATGTCAACAGTCTTTTGATTCCACTTTTGAACAATGCAAGTCGTGGAGAGCAGGTTTTGAATGCAACCTATTTTGAAGATAAAGGTCTTGTAAGGGTGTTAAGAGATAGAGAAAATACACAAAACTTTATAGACACCATCAATGATTTGATAAATAATAAGGCAAGCAACATAGAGCTTGATGATCTTGATTTTATTCAAGATAGCAGAATGTCTAATGACAGAATATGTGATGAAATATTATCACTTATGAAGGAGTAGTTATGGATTGGGGAATAACATTAGGAAGTACGTACTTCAACAGTTTGGATATAATTGTTTTTAGTCTATCCTTAATTGGCGGTATCAGTGGGGCATTTGAAGGCTTCGCTAAATCATTTACTTCGAAAGCAGGTCTGATTGTGGGTCTCATAGTCGGTATAATGTTTACAAAACCAGTATCTGAGGTGATCCTTGATAGATTTTCAATGAATCCTCTTTTGGCAGCCTTGGTATCATTTGTAGTTACTTTCTTAGTTGGTTACTGGGTTTTGATATGGCTTGGTTCTGTATTATCAAACCTATTGAGCAAGCTTGGAATTGGAGTGGTTGATGCACTTCTAGGATTTGTATTTGGTCTCATCCTGACATTCTTTGTCTGTGGTGGAATTCTGTATGTGTTCTCTTTCCAACATTTTGTTGACCTATCGAGCATAGTTGGTGATTCATACCTATACAACAATTATATTGTGAGCTTGATTCCAATGGTAGCAGAGAAGGTGACCTATTAATGTTTGAAAAATTAAAATCCACTCAGCCCTTGATTGCTTCAGAAATTGAGGAATCAATCAGAAGCAATACTTTTTCTGCTTCCTCTCTGTACTGTGGAAATGAATACTCATCTAAAATGACTGCTGCAATTGAGACAGCAAAAGCACTCTCCTGTCATGAAGAGGGATTGAAAGATTGCACATGTCCATCATGTGTGAATTTTAACAATCTTACCATGCAGAATGTGGTCATTGTGAGCAACAGAAATTATGGTACTCGAATCAAAGCTGCAGTTGAAAGATTCATTCAACTTCGTTCTGATTTTTCAAAGCAGTACTTGATAGAGACTGTACGAATACTTCTTCTATCTTATCATTCCTGTCTTTATACAGATAAGAATAAGGCTCTATTTACAGCAGCCTACAATGCAAACGATATGCTGATTGAATTCAGCTATCATAAAGAGCCATACAAGATAAATGAAGCCAAGAGGTTCACAAAAAGTTTGTTGGCAACCATGAAACCACTGCTGGATCAGGATAAGAAGAATCTCACAAACTTGAGTGTCGATGCTGTAAGAAACTTGCAGCTGTGGGTAGGTCAGACCAAGATAAAAGATAAAGCAAAGGTCATCATAATTGAGGGAATTGAGAAAAGCAATGACAGTGTAAGAAACTCTCTCTTGAAGATTCTAGAGGAGCCTGGTGAAGGCACTTATTTCATATTGCTATCAAGCAATCCTGGAAGAATCATGAAGACAATATTATCTAGAGTCAGAAGATATTATTTCCCACCAATTCAGAAGAGCCTTCAGATTGAAATGATCAGACCCTTCCAGATAGAAGATAGCTCTGTTGATACCTTTGAAAAATTTTTTCTTTCATGTGGTGGATTCAAAGAAACGGAATATGAAGATTATTTAAATCAGATTGTTGAATCATTCTATGACAGGTCAAAAGAGCTTTCATTGGAAGAAATTTGGAAATTCTGTATTTTATTTGATAAAACGGAACAATCTGATTATATTCTAAAGATACTTGTAGATAAAATAGAGAGAGCATTTATTGAAAATAAAATCAGTGCAACAGATGCAAGAGCACTGGTGAAGATAATAAATGAAGATTCTATTGGCTACAAAGTCTTTAATATCTCAAAGAAGAATTTCTTTGAGAGTTTGTATAGAAAACTATTGGGGGTGATAGGTGACTAATTTTGTAAAGAAAGCTTTAGAAAAAATTGATCAGCTAGATACAAAACAAATTGTTCAGGTAATCAACAGTCAAGAAAACTTCATTCAGACGTTGGAAAGAGTTTTAGATAGTCTTCCACAGGGAGTCATCCTTTTGAATCCAAAGCACAGGGTTGAATACATCAACTATCCTGCTCGCAGACTTCCTTCAGTCAAGAGATTGAGAAATTATGATGGATTTTCCATATATGATATCATTCAAGATGATAATGTATCAAAGTATCTCAAAGATTTATTCAAGTACAAACAGAGTGAGGAAGATAATGAGTTCAACTATCAGTGGGGTGATGAGGTAAGAACCTATCAGGTGACAGTATCTCCAATAATCTGTGCCAGAGATGAGCAGCTCGATCTCAAACTTGTTATTTTTGAAGATGTGACACTCAGCAAGAGAAATGAAACAAGACTCAGAAGATCTGAATCTTTGGCTTCAATGACAACCATGGCAGCTGGTGTTGCTCATGAGATAAAGAACCCTCTTGCTGCAATGGGAATTCATCTTCAGCTTCTGACAAAGACCTTTGAGAAAAAAGGTACATTGACGTATGATGATGCAGAGCGCTACATAGATGTTCTGAGTGAGGAGATAACACGATTGAATTCAATTGTTGTTGATTTCTTGTTTGCTGTTCGACCTATGGACACACAGCTCAAACTCAGCTCTCTGACAAGAATTCTTGAAGGAGTTAGTGAGTTTGTTGAACCTGAATTGAATGAGCATGGAATATGTCTTGTTAAGAAGTTCAACACAATTCCAAAATTAAGAATTGATGAGAATCTTTTCAAACAGGTTGTTCTGAATATAATAAAAAATGCAATGAATGCATCTCATGAGGGTGATTCAATAACTCTTGAGACTCGTCTGTCAGGAAATGATGTCAAGTTCATCATCAGAGATACTGGAGATGGAATGGATGAGAAAACACAAGCAAAGATATTCGAGCCATATTTCACCACAAAAGCAACAGGAACAGGACTTGGTTTGACTGTTGTTTATAAAGTTATAAAAGAACATAAAGGCGATATAAGTGTGAGCAGCAAGAAGGGAGAGGGTACAGAATTCGTCATCACTCTTCCTGTTCCTGCCTCTCAGCGCCTTGCTCTAGACAATGCATTGAATATCGAACATGAAAATTTAGACGGAGATAAGTATAGTGGTTAAAACAATATTGGTCTGTGATGATGAAAAAAATATCAGAGAGGGACTTGGTCTTGCATTGGAAATGGATAATTACAATGTATTGCTTGCCGAAAGTGGTGAGGTTGCATGGTCCCAGATAAATAAAAATGATGTTGATTTGGTTATAACTGATTTAAGAATGGAAGGAATGGGAGGAGAGGAACTGCTTAAAAAGATAGTGAGTTCTTATCCAAATATTCCCGTGTTCATACTCACAGGACATGGTACCATTGAGACAGCCGTGAATGCCATGAGAGATGGAGCTGTAGACTTTTTCACAAAGCCTGTAGATCTTGATAGATTGTCATTGATGGTCAAAAAATCATTAAAAAATAAAGATCTCCTTGATGAAAACATAAAGATCAAAGAAGAACTTGCTGCATTGAAAGCTAAAAATAGATATGGCAAGATGATAGGAACGAGCAACAAAATCAAAGATTTGATGGATACAATTGCTCAGGTATCATCATCCAAAGCATCTGTTTTGGTAACTGGTGAATCAGGAGTTGGTAAGGAATTGGTAGCTGATGCAATACATCAATTATCACCTAGAAGAACTGGACCTTTTATAAAGGTGCACTGCGCCGCTCTTACAGAGAGTCTTCTTGAGAGTGAGCTATTTGGTCATGAAAAAGGTGCCTTCACTGGTGCTATTGCAGCAAAAAAAGGTCGATTTGAACTGGCTGATGGTGGTACAATCTTTCTTGATGAAATTGGTGAGATCAATCTATCTACCCAGATAAAGATTCTAAGAGTGCTTCAGGAACATCAATTTGAACGAGTTGGTGGTGAGAAGACCATCAATGTTGATGTGAGAGTTGTCACTGCTACAAACAAAAATCTTCAAGAAGAGATAGAGAAAGGTAATTTCAGAGAGGATCTGTTCTACAGATTGAATGTTGTTCATCTTACAGTTCCTCCTCTTAGAGAGAGAAAAGAGGACATACCTCTGCTGATGACAGCCTTCTTGGAGCAGATCAACAATGAAAATGGAAGAGATATAAAAGGTTTCACAGATGCAGCAAAGCAT